>CAYMFV010000028.1:0-15090 GCA_964389745.1 uncultured Planctomycetales bacterium
CGACCGGGAGCTTCCCGGCACGGTCCCGGACACCGGCTCCTGGACCCGCTTCACGGCGGTGGAGCTGGGCGTCCTCGAGCTCGCCGCGGGCCGCCACGAGCTCTTCGTGGAGCCCCTGGAACTGGCCGGACCGGCCCTCATGAACCTGCGGTCCGTGGTCCTGGAACGTCTGCAGTGAGCGCCGGGAACCCCACTCTCCTGCACCTGCCTGGCGCCGATGTGGATCTCTGCCTCCGTGATCCCGGAGGGGGGGGGACGCCCGTCCTCTGCCTGCACGGCTTCCTGGACTGCGCAGCATCCTTCGCCGACGTGGCCCGGGCCCTGCTGCCCGACGTCCGGGCCCTCTGCCTCGATTGGCGGGGCCACGGCGGCAGCCGGCCGGTGCCCGCGGGCGCCTCCTTCCACCAGCTCGACCACCTGAAGGACCTGGCCTGCGTCCTCGACGCCCTGGCGGCGCGGGACCTCGCCCCGGCGGCGCTGGCCGCCCACTCCATGGGCGGGAGCGTCGCCCTGCTCCTGGCCGGCGCGGCGCCGGAGCTGGTGCCGCGCCTGCTGCTCCTGGACAGCCTCGGCGCCCTCCCCGAGGAGCCCGAGGAGCAGCCGGCCCGGCTCGCCCGCCTGGTCCAGAGCGTCCGCCGGCGAAAGCAGCCCTTCCCCGTCTTCCCCGACCGGGAGGCGGCGGTGCGCCGGGTCCTCGAGAACAACCCCGGCCTGCCCGAGGCCGCCGCCCGGCGCATGGTGGAGCTGACCCTCGAGGAAGTCGACGGCGGCTTCGCCTTCCCCCTGGACCCCCGCCTCCGGGGCCCGAGCCCGGTACGCTGGCCCACGCCCTTCTGGGAGGCCCTCTGCCGGCGGGTGCGCTGCCCCGTGCACGTCCTGGCACCCCGGGACGGCTACGCGGAGCGCCTCCCCGACCGGGACCGGCGCCTCGCCGCCCTGCCCCGGGCCCGCTGGATCCCGGTGCCGGAGGCCGGCCATCACCTGCACCTGGAGGCGCCGGAACGGGTGGCGGCGGCGGTGCGGGAGGTGCTGGAGGAGGAGACCAGGGCATGAACCGACCGCTCGCTACAATCGGACGCCGGTGATCCGCCCACGTCGAGACGGCACGCAGGGAACTCCACGAGCAAGACATGGTGACCAGAGCGGGAATGAACGGCAAGCCCCACAGGTTCGCCCGCCTGCGCCTGGAGAACTGGCGCAACTTCCGTCTCGCAGACGTCGCTCTCCAGCAGCGGGCCTTCCTGGTCGGCCCGAACGCCTCCGGCAAGTCCAACCTTCTCGACGCCTTCCGGTTCCTCCGGGACCTCGCCTCCGAGGGAGGTGGGTTCCGGGAGGCCGTGGGCAGCCGCGGTGGCGTGAAGGCCCTGCGCTGCCTCGCCGCCCGACGCCGTCCGGAGATCGGGATCCTGGCCACCGCCGTGGCCAGGGACGGCACGGCGTGGGACTACGAGATCCGCTTCACCAACGACAACTCCGGGAGGCCAATCCTCCGGTCGGAGGTGGTCCGCAGGGATGGCGTCTGCCTTCTGGAACGTCCGGACCGGGAGGATGCGGGGGACCCCGCACGCTTGTCACAGACCTACCTGGAGCAGGTGAACGTCAACCGGGCTTTCCGGGAGCTGGCCCGGTTCTTCGCCGACACCCGCTACCTGCATCTCGTTCCCCAGCTCGTCCGGGACCCCCTCCGTTCCCCCGGAGTTCGGAACGATCCCTATGGGGCTGACTTCCTTGAACAGGTGGCCAAGACCCAGGAGCGGACGAGGACGGCCCGCTTCCGGAAGATCCAGGCCGCCCTCCAGGTGGCGGTGCCCCAGCTCCGGGAGATCCAGATCTGGCGCGACGAGGCCACGGGTACGCCGCACCTGCGAGGTCGCTACGAGCACTGGCGTCCGAGCGGGGCCTGGCAGAGCGAGGACCAGTTCTCCGACGGCACCCTGCGACTCCTGGGCCTCCTCTGGGCCATGCTGGACGGCTCTGGAGTGCTGCTCCTGGAGGAGCCCGAGCTGTCGCTGCACCCAGAGATCGTCCGCCTCCTCCCCCAGCTCTTCGCTCGCATCCAGCGTTCCTCCGGCCGGCAGGTCCTCCTGAGCACCCACTCTCCAGACCTCCTCCAGGACGAGGGCATCGGTCTCGACGAGGTCCTGTTGCTGGAGCCCGGCCAGGAGGGCACCGAGGTCAGCCTCACGGCCGACCATGCCCAGGTGTGCGAGCTCCTGGAGGGTGGCGTGAGCCTGGGAGAGGCGGTCCTCCCACAGACGCGACCGAGGGAGTCCGCCCAGCTCCTCCTTCCTTTCGACCGGTAGGAGGTGGGAGGGGTGGCTGCACGGCCCACGGCAAGCGTCACCGCCGCCGTGGAGGGTATCCTCGACGAAGCCGTTCTGGGGATGCTTCTCCGCCGGCGGGGAGTGGACCTGTGCGCGGTCCACGGCAAGCGCGGCAAGCGGGACCTGCTCCGGAATGTCCGGGGCTACAACCACGCCGCGGGCCAGGCACCCTGGATCCTGCTCGTGGACCTGGACCAGGAACCCTGCGCCCCCACCCTCCGCAACGCCTGGCTGCCCCGGCCGGCCCGCTTCATGTGCTGCCGTATCGCCGTCCGCAGCGTCGAGGCCTGGCTCCTGGCGGATCGGGAGCGGCTGGCGACGCACCTGTCCATTCCACGGACCCTGGTCCCCCGGGATGTCGAGGCCCTGGAACACCCGAAGCGCGCCGTCGTGGACCTGGCCCGGCGGTCCCGCAGCCGGCGCGTCCGGGAGACTCTCGTGCCCCGGGCGGGAGCCGGACGGCAGGTGGGTCCTGGCTACACCGGGGCGATGCTCGACTTCGTCGCACGCGCCTGGCGGCCACAGGTCGCGGCCGAGCGTTGTGACAGCCTCGCCCGGGCCATCCGTGGGATCGAGGAGCTCCTGCGAAAGACCCGGTCCCGCCGGACTCCATGAGGTCGACGCCCGTGCACCAGGACGCCGAGAGAAGGAGATGGAAACCGTCCATGCTGCTGCCGTGGCTGCTGGTCATGGCCTGCCCTCTGGATGCGACTCCGGCGCGCCTGCAAGCCCCCTCTCCCCGGCCTCCTGTCCCCGCCGAGCTCCAGGCGCGGATCCAGCGGGCCATCGACCGGGGGGTGGACGGGCTGCTCCGGCGCCAGGAGCTGGACGGCTCGTGGCGGGACCACCAGCCTCGCTTCCTGACGGGGATGACCGCCCTGGCGGTGTACACCCTCCGCCACTGCGGGCTGCCCGCCGACCACCCCTCCATCCGCCGGGCCCTGGCGTGGCTCGAGACGATGCCCGCCGAGGACACCTACTCCCAGGCCTGCCAGGTCCTGGCCCTGGCGAGCCTCCAGGACCCCCGGGCGAAGGAGCGCATCCGGGACCTGGCCGCCGCCATTCTCGACGGCCAGCAGCTCGGCGGCTGGTCCTACCCGGTGGGCGACCCCGACCTCTCCAACACCCAGTACGCCGCCCTCGGCCTGTGGACCGCCGCCCGGGCGGGAGTGCGGATCCCGGCGAAGGTCTGGGTGGACCTCGGCCGCTTCACCCTGCGCTCCCAGGAACGGGTCCGGGAACGGGCGGTCACGGGGCGCCTCGCGCCGGCCGGTTTCCGCTACCGGCCGGACACGCCGCCGACCGGCAGCATGACCGTCGCCGGCGTCACCATCCTGGCCATCTGCGACCGCATGCTCGGCGGGCGCGAGCAGGCCTTCGCCGCCGGCCGGGACCGGGGCCTCGCCTGGCTGGCCGCCCACTGGTCCGTCCGGGACAACCCCATCCCCTCCCAGGGTCGACCCGCCCCCGACCTGCCCCCCGACGGGCGGCTCTTCTACTACCTCTACGGCCTGGAGCGGGTGGCGGCCCTCCTGGAGCTGCAGGAGATCGGCGGGCACAACTGGTACGCCGCGGGCGCCGAGGTGCTCCTTCCGGAACAGGAGGAGGACGGTCTCTGGCCGGGCCGCCAGTCCGAGACCTGCTTCGCCCTCCTCTTCCTCGCCCGCGCCACGGGCCGGGCCGTCACCGGCGAGGCGGCCGTGCAGCGCTCCAGCCGGAGCTGGGGCCGGGACGACCCCGGGGCCGACGTCTCCCTCCGGGCCGCCGGCGAGGGCACCGTCACCCTGTGGATCGGCGCCATCGGCGCCCGGGCCCGGCAGGCGCTGGAGTGGGAAGGCGAGGAGGGCCAGGGCCTGCGCATCGAGAAGGTGGAGTACCTGGAGATCCCGCCCCCCCCCGAGAGCGGCCCGCCGGTCCTCCTGGCCAGGGTCGACGGCGATCCCGCCCGCCCCCACGGCCGGGAGCGCTTCGCCGTCCGGCACGTCTTCCCTCGGCCCGGCCGGCACCGGGTCTTCGCCGTGATCACCGGGCTGCTCCCGGGCGCCGAGGCCGGCGAGGAGCTGTCCCGCTTCCTCCTCCAGTCGGGGATGGTGGAGATCCCGGTCGCCTACGCCCAGGGGCCCGAGCTCCTGGGGTACGCCCGGGACCCGGGCCGCAACCGGCTGGCCGGCGTGGCGGTGACGGCCAGCGCCTCCAGCGAGTGGAACCCGAGCTGGCCGGCCGCGGCTGCCGCCGACAACCTCCAGGGCACCGCCTGGTACTGCGCCCCGGACGACCCGGCGCCCTGGCTGCGCCTGGACCTCCCCCGCCGGGGGGTACGGGCGCGCCGGCTGCTATTGAGCGTCGCCCGCTCCACCTATGCCGGCTGGACCGGGCGGCCGGCGGTGGTGGAGGTACTCCTCAACGGCGCCCGGGAGGGTGAGGTCCTGGAACTCGACCCCGACCCGTGGCGCAAGACCGTCCTCGAGCTGCCCCGGACCAAGGCCATCCGCCGCATCGAGGTGCACATCCGCCAGCGGGAGGGGGGGCAGGTGGCCGGCTTCGCCGAGGTGGAGCTGCAGGGAGGGCGATGAGACGTCGCGCCCTCCTGCTCCTGGCCGCCGCCCTGCTGGCGACCGCCCTCCCCACCGCCTGCGGCGCGGGCCTGCGCCGCGCCGGTGCCCCGCCGCCGCGCCTGCGGATCCTGACCTGGAACATCCACCACGGGGCCGACGCGGCGGAGCACGACAACCTGGACGCGGTGGCTGCGTGGATTCGCAGGCTCCGGCCGGACGTGGTCCTCCTCCAGGAGGTGGACCGGGAGACGACCCGCTCCCGGGGCGTGGACCAGGCGGCGGTCCTGGGCGCGCGGACGGGCATGCAGGCCTTCTTCGGCAAGGCCATGGATTACGCGGGGGGGGGATACGGCGAGGCCGCGCTGACGAGGCTGCCGGTGGTCACCGTTCTGGAGCACCCGCTTCCCCAGCGGGAGGGTTCCGAACCGCGCACGGCTCTCGAGCTGCGCGTCCGTCTGGCCGGCGGCCAGGTCGTGGCCGTCGTGGGCACCCACCTGGACCACCAGGAAGACCCGGCGGACCGCAGGGTGCAGGCTGCCCGCCTGGCCGAGGTCCTCTCCGCCCCGGGCCGCCCCCCCACCGCCCTGGCCGGCGACCTCAACGCCGCCCTGGACGCTTCCGAGCTGGCGCCCCTGGCCGGCCTCCTGGCCGACGCCGCCGCCGGCGACCCCCGCCCCACCTGGCCCGCCGACGCGCCCCGCCTGCGCCTCGACCACGTCCTTGTGCTGCCCACGGCGGCCTGGCGCGTCGTCGAGGCGCGGGTCGTGTCCGAGGCGGCGGCTCCCTCGGACCACCTGCCGGTGCTGGTGGTGCTGGAGCTGCGGACGTCTGGCTGACCGGTCGTGCAGCCCTCTGTGCTAAGATGGGAAAGACAGGCCTCCCCACGAGATCAGTGTAGATGACGGCCAAGGAGAAGCGATGGGAAGGGCGCGCGGCAGAACCCGTGAGCCGTCGTTCGCCCTTTCTGCGCGCCGGTGCCGCTCGGGCTTCGCTGAGGAGGATCACCGTCATGACCCTGCTGACCATGCTCTTCAGCAGTAAGGCCTACGCACAGTCTGCCGCGACCGAGACATGGGTGCCACAATTCGTGCTGGAGCCGAGCTACCGGCCGAATGTCACATCAACATGGGCAGATTTCCACTACTTCGGGGACGTGGACAGCGACTCCTACGGTGATATCGCCGTGGTGGAGCGTCTCAATGACTGGGGTCCCAAACCTGGTTATGACCGCTGGATGCTTCGGCCACTCCCCAGACCGTGGTCCAGCCGGCAGGCATTCGTGCCAAGCCCGAAGGAGAACTCCGCCTGGGCGCTCCTGCTGCGCTTTCCCGGACGCATTGTGGCCGGGGGTCTGCAGCCATTTGGCTATCCCAGGGACCTGGAGCTCTGGGACGTGGACAAGCACGAGCAGGTCGGGACGGTACCACTGCCTCCGCCGCCGTCGCCGGGCCTTCCTCCCGTCAGGAACTGGGGCAACTTCTACAACACTGGCGACGTGGACCTGGACGGCTGGGATGACTTCTGGTTCCTGACCGGCGTCCTGGACACATCTGTCCAGCCGAACATCTACTACGACGTCGTCGGCCTGATCAGCGGTCGCACCCTGGCGGCCCTCTGGCTCCACTACTATCCCAACGGCGACGGCATCTTCTCTATCTCCCCCCAGCACCTCGACCACTGGGGGGACCTGAACGGCGACGGACACCTGGACGTGGTCGCCATCCAGTACGATGCCGCCACCGCGAGCATGGACTGGGTGGCCTTCTCCGGTCCAGACGGGTCCACGATCTGGCGCTACCACAATCCCTTCCCCATCTACTATCCCTGGCGCCCCTGGGGACAGGTGGGCGACCTGGACGGTGACGGCGCCCGCGACATCGCCATCGCCGAATGGCCGGTCGCGGGACAGACCTGGACCCCGGGCCGGCTCTGGGTCATCAGCGGCCGGGACGCGCACGTGCTCTGGGAGATCCCCATCGGCAAGCTCCTCCCCTGGTACGGGAATCCCCGCCCCGACAAGGGCATTGATTTCAGGAGTATCACATCGCTGGGCGACTGGGACCGGGACGGCATCCTGGACATCCTCATCCCGGTCCGGGAACAGCACGACATGTACACGTGGTTCCCGTGGTCGCGCTACGCGGCGTGGATCTTCTCCGGGCTGGACGGTACCCCCCTTGCTTACGAGTACCTCGCAGAGGATCTGTCGCCGTGGTATCCGGCGGATACCCTCGACCGCCCGATGAATGGCTTCCTGAGCCATCTCGGCGACGTGGACGGCGACGGCTGGACCGAGTTGACCGCCATCGTCTATTCCCACGACCTCTCGACCAGCAGCATCTACCGGTACCGCTACGTGTTCTACGGCCGTCGCACCCTGAAGGCGCCCGCGGAGGTCGCCCTGGGCCAAACCGTGTCCTACGGCCTCGACGTCCCCGCCGGCGCTGGCCTGCCGTACCAGGTGCTCCTCTCCACCGAGCTTGCCTGGCCCGGCGAGGGCATGGTGGTCGGCGACGGCTGGGAGCTGCCCATCCGCCCGAGCGCCCTGACCCGGCAGACGCAGGCCAACGGTCACCTCCGGGGCGTCCTCGACGCCCAGGGCCGGGCCCAGGCGAGCTTCCCGCTGCCCCGGGTCCCCGCCCTCCAGGGGCGGGACGTGTACGCCGTCGCCGTGGTCGAGAACCCCGCCCACGCCGACGGCATCCAGACCATCACCACCCTCGCCATCAGCCACGTGCGGCCGTGAGGCCCCGCAGCACCGCCCGGGCCCGCCAGGCGAGCCAGAGGGTCTGGAGGATGCCGCCGGTGGTGAAGACCACCAGGGCGAACTGGATGCCCGGGAACCGCCCCCACGCCACCCCCAGCCCCAGCCCGGCGCAGGCCACCACCAGGTAGAGGGCCACCGCCTCGGTCACGCCCCGGGTGCGCCGGCCGTGCACCAGGGCGCCCTGGTACCAGGACTGCATGGCCTGGTAGGCGGGCATCAGCACTGCCAGGAGCAGGGCCGAGCGGCTCACGGCCGCCAGCTCCGGGGACAGGCCCGACACCTCCCGGAACCAGAGGTCCGCCAGGGGCGTCGCCGCCACCAGGAGCAGCAGGCCTGCCATCCCCCCCCCGAGGAGCAGCGCGAAGCGGCGCAGGGCCCGGGCGGCGCCGGGCTCGCCGAGGAGGGCCACCACCACCTCGTTGTAGGCGAAGCCCGAGCTCCGGAAGAGGAAGACGAGGCCGTGCACGGCGGGCCAGGCCGCGAGGCTCGTCAGGGCGCCGGGCATCCGGCTCATGCCCGCCGCGCCCGCCGGCTGGATGAGCAGCGTCAGGAGCGGCGTCATCGCCAGGGGCACGTAGAAGCGCATCAGCTCCGGCCACCCGGGGGGGGCGCCGCCGGGGTCCCGGTGCCGGAGGACCTCCCGGAGGAGTGGCCGGACGCAGACGTGGATGAACAGCGCCTCGGCGCTCACCGCCAGGGCCACCGCGGCGCTGCCGACGACGATGCCGGGCCAGCGGCCCAGGGCCTGGCCGGTCGCCAGGACCGCCGCCAGGACCACCAGGCGCACGACCGTGCCCGCCGCCACCACCCGGGAGCGCTCGTGGCGGATGAGGACGCCCTGGTGGAAGCGGCGCCAGGCGATGGCGGCGGTCCAGGGGGTCATGATGCGCAGCCCGAGGCGCGCCGGCTCCCACACCGCCTCGGGCGCCCCGATGAGGCCGGCGGCCACCACGTCGAAGAGGGGGGTGAAGGCGACCAGGACGTGCACCGCCGTGAGCCCGCCGGCCAGGGCAAGGGTGAAGCGGCGCAGGCGCAGGAAGGAGGGCCAGTCCCGGGCCAGGGCCGTGGAAGCGGCCAGGAGCATGATCACCGGCCCCTCCACCACCAGGGCGACCGGGAAGACCACCGAGCCGTAGGCCGCGAGCTGCACCTCCGGGTCGGCCATCCGGGCCACGAAGGCGGTGAAGAGGGGCAGCTCGGCCCCCATCAGCAGCCAGGAGGCGGCCAGGGGCAGCCACAGGCGGAACACCCGGCCCGTGGACAGGGTCACCGGAGCCTCCGGAGGCGAACGGCCCGGATGGCGGCCCGGGTGGCGTAGGCGGCGATGCCCAGGGGCCGGGACAGGTCCACCTCCGGGCGGATGCCGAAGGCGTGGCCGGCCCGGGGCTGCTCGACCAGCAGCTCGCCGTCCATCCAGACCCGGACCGCCGCCCGGTCCACCCGGATCCGGAAGGTGTAGAACTCCCCGGGAAGAAAGGAGACATAGCGGGTCGTGGGATTCCCGGAAGCGTCGGCGCCGTCCACCGTGGAGAGACCGGTGACGGCACCGCCCCAGCCGCCGGGGACGAAGGTGCACCAGCCCGGTCCCACCGGGAAGGTGACGGCGGCGAAGAAGTCGGTGCCGTCGAGGCGGGCCGCCTCCACCTCGAGCTCGTAGTCCTCCCGGGGCGGCTCCGGGCCCGCCCAGGTGATGCCAGTCAGTGGCGAGCCCCGCTCCAGGACCAGGGCGCCGTCGCGCCAGGCCACCTCGCCCTCGCCGCCAAAGGGTGCCGGCCGCCACGGACCGAGGTCGTCCGCCGGCAGGAGCGCCCGCCAGGCCGGCGTCCCGGCACAGCCGGCCAGCAGGAGGAGCGCGAGCAGGGCAGGCGCGGGCACGTCGCGGATACCCTAGCGGCATGCGGTACGTCGTCCTCCCCCTTGCCCTGCTGCTCACCCTGCTCGCGGTCCAGTGCCAGGTCCACCTCGCCTCCCGGGGCATGGACGTGGCCGAACCCGGGACCCTGTCCGTGGCCGAGATCCAGGCGATGCTCACGGCCCCCGGCGCCCACGAGCCCTTCGTCCCCGCGGCGCCCCTGGGCCTGCCCGAGGACCTCTCCACCTTCATCCCGGCGGACAACCCCCTGACGCCGGCCAAGGTCGAGCTCGGCCGGCAGCTCTACTTCGACAAGCGCCTGTCCCGGGACGGGACCGTCTCCTGCGCCACCTGCCACGACCCGTCCATGGGCTGGACCGACAACGAGCCGGTGTCCACGGGCATCCGCGGCCAGGCCGGTACCCGCTCGGCGCCGACGGTGATGAACCGCATCCTCGGTCGGTCCCAGTTCTGGGACGGCCGGGCCGCCTCCCTCGAGGAGCAGGCCCTCGGCCCCATCGAGAACCCGGTGGAGATGGGCTTCACCCACGAGGAGGCCGCCGCCCGGCTGAACGCCATCCCCGGCTACCGGCTGCAGTTCGAGGCAGTCTTCGGCGGTCCGGCAACTCCGGACCGCATCGCCAAGGCGATTGCCGCCTTCGAGCGCACGGTCCTGGCCGGCGCCGCGAAGAACGACTACTACGAGCAGGCCCTGGCCTGGCAGGACTGGGATCCCGAGGACGAGGACGATCCCGAGTGGCGGGCGAAGGGTCTCGCCATCCTGGCCGCCGCCGAGGAGCACCCGATGAGCGCGTCGGCCCTGCGGGGGCGGGAGCTCTTCTTCGGCAAGGCCGCCTGCTCCACCTGCCACTTCGGTCCCGACTTCACCGACGAGCAGTTCCACAACCTGGGCGTCGGCATGGACCGGCCCGATCCCGACGTCGGCCGCATGGCGGTCACCGGCAGGGAGGAGGACTACGGGAAGTTCAAGACCCCGGGCCTCCGCAACATCCACCTTACGGCCCCCTACATGCACGACGGGAGCCTGGCGACGCTCCTCGACGTGGTGCAGCACTACGACCAGGGCGGCATCCCCAACAAGAACCTGTCGGAGAACATCTTCCCGCTGAACCTCACCGAGCAGGAGATGCTCGACCTGGTGGCCTTCATGGAGGAGGGCCTGGCCGGCGAGGTGACGCCGGTGGCGGTGCCACGCTTGCCGTAGGCCACGGGCGACCCGGGGGATCCCCCGCCGGGTCCTGCGGGCACGGGAGTTGCATGGTGACCCTGTGCTCCTGCCGCTCCTGCTCCTCCTTCCTGTCCACCCCTCGGCCCAGGGCCTGCCCGACGTGGCCCTGCAGATCTCCTTGCAGGTGCCCGAGGGCTGCGCGGAGCTGCCGGTGGCCGTGCAACTCCGGCCCAGGAACACCGGGCCCGAGTTGGAGGGCCGGACGTGGACCGGCGTCGGCGACGGTTACCAGGGCGTAACCTTCTACGTCCTCAACCGGCACGTCCGCCCAGAGCTCCCACCCGGCGAGTACGACGCCTGGGTGGGCGGCAGGCGCCTCACGACCGCCGCCCCCATCCTGGTGCCGCCCGCGGGCGGGGCGGAGGCCTCCCTCGACCTCCTGGGCTTCGCTTTTCCCGAGATCTGGTTCCTCCGCTGCGGCCGCAGGATGGAGTGGTCCGGCTACCACGACTTCGACGTGTACCGTCACGGTGCCAACGGCGTGGAACGCGTCGGCGGCTTCGAGATCCCCCGGACCTTCTGCATCCTCGCTCACCCTGAGCAGCCCCCCGACCACGGTGCCTGGCCCGGTCCCCTGCCACCGGGGCGGTACGAGGTCCGGGCCCGAGCGATGTACGGGAGCCGGCTCCGCTCCTGGGAGATCGAGGTCGTCGCCGGCTGGAACCTGATCCAGCTCGCTTTCCCGGGCCGTGACGTGCGCTTCCGCCTGCCTCCGATCGCGGGCTTCGCACCGAACACGCGCATCCACGAGATCCGACAGCCCGTCCAGGCCATCGTCCTCGGCGGCGTACGCCCGGAGTACTTCGACGAGTTCCTCGGCGGGAGATACCTGCGGAGGGAAGGCCGGGTCGAGATCCCGGACGTGGATCCCGGCCGCTACCGGGTCTGGTTCCACAGCGAGCCCGACGGCTGGTGGATCTCTCCCCCCTTCACCGTCGCCACCGCCAGCGTGAACCTGGGTCGGGTGGAGCCACGACCGGGAAGCGCAGTTCGCGTCAAGATGGCACAGTGGCAGACCCATCCCGACCAGGTGGCCGTGGTCAGCCTCCAGGAGGTCACGACCGGTTGGTGCCCGATGTTCCACCTCACCGGCAAGAACCACGCCGTGGTGACATTCCGTAACCTCCCGCCGGGGCTCTACAGGGCTTTCTGGTTCTACGCCAAGGCAGACGGGGTGGTTCGCGGTGTCTCCCCCCCCCTCGTAGTGCAACCTGGAGAGAATGCTGCGACCGAGCTGGACGCGATTCCCATGGACGCGAGGACCTGGGAAGAGATGACTGCAGCCCTGGGCCTCAACCAAAGCGCCCGGTGATGTAGTCGCTGGTCTCCTGGCTCCGGGGGTTCTCGAAGATGGCCTTGGTCGGCCCGTACTCCACCAGCCGGCCCAGGTAGAGGAAAGCGGTGTGGTCGCTGGTCCGGGAGGCCTGCTGCATGTTGTGGGTCACGATGAGGATGGTGTACTCGCCCTTCAGCTCGTAGATGAGGTCCTCGATGCGGCCGGTGGCGATGGGGTCCAGGGCCGAGCAGGGCTCGTCCATGAGCAGGACCTCGGGCTCGGCGGCGATGGCCCGGGCGATGCACAGGCGCTGCTGCTGGCCGCCCGACAGGCCCAGGGCACTCTCCTGGAGCCGGTCCTTGACCTCGTCCCAGAGGGCGGCGCCGCGCAGGGAACGCTCGCAGACCTCGTCGAGGACGCGCCGGTCGCGCTCGCCATCGATGCGCAGGGCATAGACGACGTTCTCGAAGACGCTCATGGGGAAGGGGTTGGACTTCTGGAAGACCATCCCCATGCGCTTGCGCAGCTCGATGACGTCCACGTCCGGGGCGTAGAGGCTCTCGCCGAGCAGCCGCATGTCGCCGGCGACGCGGACGTTGTCCAGGAGGTCGTTGAGCCGGTTCACCGAGCGCAGCAGGGTGCTCTTGCCGCAGCCGCTGGGACCGATGAGGGCCGTGACCTTGCCCCGGGGGATCGGCAGGGTCACCTCGTGCAGGGCCTGCTTGCTGCCGTACCAGAGGCTGAAGCGGTCGATCTCCAGGACCGGCTCCTCGGCGGCGAGGGCCTCGTGGACGATGGCCGGGGGACGCTCTTCGCAGGTGGCGGACATGCTCGGTTCAGAACTGGGGGCCGACGAAGCGGCGGCGCAGCCGGGCGCGGACCCGGATGGCCGCCAGGTTGAGGACGGCGATGATCAGGATCAGGAGCAGGGTGGTCGTGTACACCATGGGCTTGGCGGCCTCGGAGTTCTGGCTCTGGAAGCCCAGGTCGTAGATGTGGAAGCCCAGGTGCATGAAGGAACGCTGGAGGTGTACGTAGGGGAAGGTCCCGTCCACGGGCAGGTCCGGGGCCAGCTTGACGGCGCCGACCAGCATCAGCGGCGCCACCTCGCCGGCGCCCCGGGCCATGGCCAGGATCATGCCGGTGAGGATGCCGGGCATGGCCCGGGGCAGGACGATGCGGCGGATGGTCTGCCACTTGCTGGCGCCGCAGGCGTAGGAGCCCTCCCGCATCGAGCCAGGCACCGCCGCCAGGGCCTCCTCGGTGGCGACGATGACCACCGGCAGGGTCAGGAGGGCCAGGGTCAGGGAGGCCCAGAGCACGCCGCCGGTGCCGAAGGTCGGGTTCGGCAGGCGCTCGGGGAAGAACAGGGAGTCGATGCTGCCGCCGAGGAAGTAGCAGAAGAAGCCCAGCCCGAAGACGCCGAAGACGATGCTCGGCACCCCGGCCAGGTTGTTGACGGCGATGCGCACCGCCGCCACCACCGGCCCGGCCCGGGCGTATTCCCGGAGGTAGAGGGCGGCCAGGACCCCGAAGGGCGCCACCAGGAAGGCCATCACCAGGGTCATCACCACGGTGCCGAAGATGGCCGGCCAGACGCCGCCCTCGCTGTTGGCCTCCCGGGGCTCAGCGGTCAGGAACTCCCGCCAGTGGTCGAGGTAGAGGCCGATCTTGTCGCCCAGGGAGAGGCGGTTGGCCGGCCAGGCCCGGACGATGTCGGCCAGGGCCAGGTCGGCGCTCTGGCCGCCGGCGGTGACCAGGCGCAGGGCCAGGCCCGCCACGTCGCCGGCGCCGTGGTGCCGGCGGTAGAGCTCCCAGACCGCCTCCGGCCCCTCGGCCACCACCTGGCCGCCGTCCAGGAAAGCCTGGGGAACCCCGTAGAAGCGGCCCCAGGCCAGGCGCTCGCAGACCAGGACCCACTCCGGCCGGCTCTCGCCGCCGGGGGCGATCTCCGCGTCGCTCACCCAGCGGAAGTGCTCGCCGGTGAGCTCGAAGTTGCCCGTGCGCAGGAGCCGGCGCCGGACCGCCGCCGCCTCTGGAGCACTGCCCTCGGGGCGGTAGCGCTCCTCCCGGGTGACCTCGCCCTGGACCACCCGGCCGCCGGCGGTCTGGAGGCGGAGCACCGGCCGGGGCCAGAAGGTGGTCAGGCCGAAGCCGACCACCAGGACCAGGAGACCGGCGATCATCAGCAGGCACAGCACCAGCCCCCCCCCGGCGAGCCACTGCAGGGGCTCGCCCTGGACCGCCAGGGAGTGGAAGGCGCCGGGGCGGCGCCGGGCCCGAGCTCGGCCGGAGGTGGTCATCAGAGCTGCCAGGCGCGGCGGCGGAAGCGGTTCCGGACCACCTCCGCCACGGTGTTCAGGGCAAAGGTGAAGAGGAAGAGGACCAGGGCGGCCAGGAACAGCATCCGGTAGTGGGTGCTCCCCTGGACCGCCTCGGGCAGCTCCACGGCGATGTTCGCCGAGAGGGTGCGCAGCCCGTTGAACACGTTCCAGTCCAAGACCGGCGTGTTGCCCGCCGCCATCAGCACGATCATGGTCTCCCCCACCGCCCGGCCGAGGCCGACCATCACGGCGCTGAAGAGGCCGCTCATGGCCGTCGGCACCACCACCCGCATCGCCGTCTGCCAGCGGGTCGCGCCGGCCCCCAGGGAGGCGGCCCGGAGGTGTTCGGGCACCGCCGCCAGGGCGTCCTCGGCGATGGTGTAGATGATGGGGATGACGGCGAAGCCCATGATGAAGCCGACCACCGCCGCGTTGCGCTGGACGTAGGTGCCGAGCCATGCCCCCCGGGCATCCAGGCCGGTGGCCGCCAGGAAACGGGCCAGGAACCAGGCCAGGAGCACCGTCACGGCGGTACCGGCGAGGAAGCGCAGCAGGGCGATCCGGGTCGCCCGGGGCCGGCCCCAGCCGCGACTGCGGCGGCGCAGCCAGGGGTCCACGGTGCGGCCGGTGGCCAGGGCGACGAGCACGGAGCTCAGGGGCAGGAGGGTCAGGAGCAGGCCGCCGGTGCCGTCGCCGACCCGGCCGTCCAGCCAGGCCCGGAGGTCGCCGGCGAAGAGCAGGCG
>CAYMFV010000029.1:0-14915 GCA_964389745.1 uncultured Planctomycetales bacterium
GCCGGACCCGGGCTTCCAGCTCGGGGCGCTCGCCACGGGGACGATCGGTCTCCCCCCCCCGCTGGCGGCCGCGCAGGCGCCGGGCCGTCTGCTCGGCCATGGCGGCGAGGCCCTCGGCCTTGCGCTCGTGGCCGCGCTCGGCCCAGAGCCGGGCTGCGAACTGCAGCACCTCGACCTGCGCGCCGGGCTCCGGCTGGCTCCGGTAGACCTCCAGGGCCTCGGGGTCCCGGCGGCCTTCCAGCCGCATCTTCCGGGCCAGGATCATCCGCTCGAGGACCTCGGCGGCGACGGGATGGCCGGTCTCGGCGAGGATGCGAACGCCGTGGTGGAGCAGCTCGACCTGCTCCCGGAGGAGACGCAGGCGCGCCCGGACGCCGTCGGCGATGCGGTTCAGGTGGGTGGCCTCCTCCTCGCGGCCGATGGCCTTCAGGGCCTCGACACCCTGCTCGAGCCCGTGGAGCACCCGCTCCAGGCGCGCGCCGTCCTCGGGGCGGTGCCGGCCCTCCTGGGCCGGGAGCGGAGCCGCCAGGGCGGGCAGAAAGAGAAGGAAGGACAGGACGAGACAGGGAGCCTTCAGCATCGGGCACCTCCAGATCGGCGAGGGATCCCGGAACGGGACGGTCAGCCGAGGAGGAGCAGCAACCGGCGGACCAGGCTGGGGACCTCGGCCGGCTCCAGGGTACCCGCCCCGCACGCGGCGACGCGCTCGTGAACCCGGGCGATGCACTCCGCCTCCGGCAGGGGCTCGCCATCGACCAGGTAGCCCTCGGCGGCGAACCAGTCCACCAGTTCCTGGTGCTTCTTGTGCCCGAGGCCGTCGATCTCCAGGGCCTCGGCCAGGAAGCGCTCGGCGTCGCCGCCGAGCTCCCGCAGGCGCCCGAGGACGGCGTCCCGGATGCCCGGCGTGAGGAGCGGACGCCCGTTCTCCTTCACCGCCTCCGCCAGGCGCCCGAGGTCCACCGGCCGGGCTCGGCCCTGGCGCCAGAGGGGCCAGAGGGCGGCGGCCACCTGGCAGCGGGCGGTGATCCGCTGCGCCGGCGAGCCCACGACCCGTTCCCGGGCGGACTCGCCGAGGGTCAGCCAGGAACCCACGTGGCGGATGCCCGCGGCGGCCAGGCGCGCCACCAGGGCCTGGTCCTCCGCCAGGAGGTGGTACAGGTCCAGGGCCGTGGCCTCCTGCCAGCCGTCCGGCCGTGCAACCCCCAGGGCCCGGACGAAGTCCTCCGGCGGCAGCTCCGGGTCGGGGGGGGGCGGCGGCATGGGCGGTGTGGCCTCCGGGTCCCAGGCGCCAGCCAGGCCCCGAGCCTCGGCCAGGTCCACGAGGGCCGGATCCGGCCGCTGGCACTCAGCGCAGAGCCGCTGCCAGGCCCGGACGTCGGCCGGGTCCGCGGTCAGGTAGAAGACCTGGCGGCCGGCGGCGGCCAGCTCGAGCAGGGCGGCGCCCACCGCCCGGAAGCGCCGGGGGTCGGAGGTCCCCAGGGCCTCGTCCAGGAAAAGGGGCATGGCTTCTCCCCCCCCCTCGTGGGCGAGGAGGTAGCCGACCCGAACCGCGAGCAGGAGCTGGATCCGGGTGCCGTCGGAGAGCTCGGCCAAGGACAGGCCGCGGCCACTGGCAGTGTCCCGGGCCCGGAAGTTCCCCCCCCCTGCGGCCGGGAGATCCAGCTCGCAGGCACCGCCGGTGAAGGCAGCAAGCAGCCGACCGGCCTCCTGCAGGGCCTGGGGCCGGGTGCGCTCCTGGTGCTCCCGCTCGACCTCGTCCAGGAGGAAGGCCGCCGCCAGGGAGCGGAGGAAGGCCGCCAGGTGCTCCTGCAGCTCCTCCCGGGCCAGGGCGAGGCGGGCGAAGGCCTCCTCGAAGCTCCGCCCCTCCCGGGCCCGCCCCAGCCGGTCCCGGAGCCGGCCCAGCTCCTGGTGGCGTTCCCCGAGGGCGCCGGCGGCCGCCCGGGCCTCGGCGAGGCGGCTCGCCAGAGCCCCGGCATCCAGCTCCAGGAACCCGGGGTGGTCGGCCAGGGCGCCGGCGAGTTCCTCGGCCCGCCTCTGCCCGGCCCGCAGCTCGTCCTGGAGTTCCTGCCAGGCCTGCCGCAGCCCGAGCCGCCGGACGAGCTCGGCCCGGCGGTCCTCGCCCGCGGGGATGCCCGCCTCCTGGTAGAGCTCCTCGACCTGGCGGCGGGCGGCGGCCAGGGCCCGGGCCAAGCCGGCCAGCTCCCGCTCGGCGGCCGCCAGTCGTTCCCGGGCCCGGGTGAGGCGCTCGCTGCGCTCGCGCCGATCCCGGATGGCGGCCCGGGCCGCCACATCGTCGGCCAGCGCCTCCGCGAGCCCCAGCTCCTCGCCGATCCGGACCAGGACCTGGTGCTGGCGGCGCATGGCCGCCTCCAGGCGCGCGGCGACCGCGTCCAGGTCCCTCCGAGCGTCGAGGAGCCCTCGCAGGTGGTCGGCCCAGTTCGCCACCGCCAGGGGCGAGCGGGCCCACTCCGCCTCGGGGTCCAGGCCCAGCCGCTCCGCGAGGCTCCGGAAGTCCCGCTCCACGCGGCAGGCCCGGGCGCCGAGGTCCCGCTCGGCCCGGTCCGGGTGCCGGCGGCCGGCGAGGACCAGCGCCCCAGCGACGGCGACCACCGACAGCACCGCCAGCCAGCCCCAGAGGAGGCCCGCCCCACCGGCCAGGACGACCATCGCGAGGAGGGCGGGCAGGAGCCAGGGGGCCGGCCCCGCCCCCCCCCCGGGACCGGCCGTCTCCGCCAGGGTGGCGAGGCTCCGGGCCTCGGCCAGGAGCCGGTCCAGGTCATCGGTGGTCTCCGGGTCCGGGGCCTGGAGGTTCTCCTCGGGCTTCGCGATTCGGAGCGCGGTCATGCCGCGGCGGAGCCGGGCGAGGACCTCCTTCCGGTCCCGGCTGCCGGCCCGCAGCTCCTGGGCCGCCTGGTCGAGGTCCTGCTCGAGGGCCGCCAGCCGGGCCAGGACCTCGCCGGCCAGGGGCTCCTCCAGCCCGGCGCCCGCGACCGCCGCCGCGGCCTCCTGGCGTTGCAGCTCCAGCCTCCCGCGCTCCGTCTCCAGCCGGCGCAGCTCCTTCTCCAGCCTCTCCAGGCGCCGCAGCTCGTGGCCGTCGAGGCGCTCCATCCCGGCAGGGAACTCCGCCAGTCGGGCCTCCAGCGCGGCGACCGCGGCCTGGACATCCAGGCGCTCCCGGGCCTGCTCCAGCGCCCTCTCCTCCCTGGCCAGGACCTCGAGTCGCCGTACCTCCTCCTCGAGGCGCTGCAGCTCGCCCTCGTCGGCCGCCAGCTCGCGGAAGCCCTTCTCCACGTCCCGGAGGGCCTCGCGGGCCTCCCGGAGTTTCTGGGCCTGCGTCCGGGAGAGGCTGGTCTCCTTCGCACTGACCTTGCGCGCCTCTTCCAGGTCGAAGCCACCGGCCATCTCCCGGCGCAGCCGCGCCGCCAGTTCCAGCTCGGTGGCGCCGTCCGCGGGCAGGAGATCCCGGAGGGAGAGGAGGTAGCAGGGCGCGAGCATTGCCTCGGGCAGCCCCGGGGGGGGGGCAGCGAGGTCCTGGCCATCCCGCTGCCAGCGGACCGCCCCGCCCTCCAGGGCCGCGAACCACTCGCTGCCCCCGCCCCGCCAGCGTGACTCGCCGCGGAGGCGGGCGCCCTCCTCCGGCCAGAGAGTGGCCCGGACCGCCCGGCAGAAGGTGCTCTTGCCGACGCCGTTCGGTCCGTGGACGACGACCAGCTCCCGGTCCAGGTCGGCGAGGGCGAAGCCCCGGGGGATGCCCGGCGCCTCGTGGAGGGTGAAGGAGGTAAGCCTCATGCCCGGCTCTCCTCGCCGGCCCGCTGGGCGAGCAGGGCCTCCAGGGCCTGCCGCCCCCCCTCCACCAGAGCGGCCAGGAGGGCGGCCTCCCCCCCCTCCGCCAGGGCGTCCTGCCATTCCCGGCCCCGCAGCCGGCCGCGTACCCGCTGCCGGAACGCCTCGACCAGGGTTCGGGCCGCCTCGCTCCCTGACGCCAGCTCCTGGAGGCGGCGGGCCAGGAGGGCGGGGGGCTCGCTGCCGGCGGCCAGGGCCACCAGGTCCCGCGCCGGGCGCAGCTCGTCCCGCAGGGCCGCCAGGAAGACGGCCGGCGCCTGCCCCTTGCACCAGGTCCCGACGGCCTCGGCCTGCAGTCCGGCCAGGGCCTCCCGCAGCCGGGCCGAGGCCGGGTGGGCGCCGGCCAGGACCACCGTGCAGCCGACCGCCCGGGCCTCGGCGCTGCTGGCCGCGACCCGGGCCCGGCAGTCGTCCAGGGCCTCGTCGGCGGCGTTCTCGAGGACGGCAACGGCATCGTCGCCCTCGCCCACCTCGAGCCGGGTGGCGTCCACGACCACCCGCTCGTAGCGCAGGGGCGCGAGGGCAAGCTGGCGGACGCCCTGGACCCCGGCCGGCCCCACCTCCACGAGCCACGGGCCGTGGGCGCCGGTCTCGGTCCGGTCGAGGGGGCTCACCGAGCCCAGGTAGCCGATGTGGGGCGGCGCCGCCAGGTCGCCGGGAGCATGCACGTGCCCCAGGAACCAGGGCAGCCCCGTGCGCTCCAGCTCGGCCCGGGCCACGGGGGCGTAGCTGCTGCGCCCGGGGTCGGCATCCAGGTCGCAGTGGAGGACGCCGAGCAGGGGCGGGCCGCTCGGGTCCGGCGACTGCCAGGAGGCCATGGGGTTGCCCGATGCCATCCCCCTGGGAAAGGAGCGGCCTACCAAGCGCCAGGGCTGGACGCCGTCGGTGCCGACGGTCACGACCTCCCAGAGACCGTCGCGGCCGACCAGCCGGAAGTCGGGCAGGTGCGCTGCCAGGCGGGGCAGGGCGACGACGTCGTGGTTGCCGGCCACGCCCAGCACGGGCACGCCGGCCGCCACCAGCCGGCGGACGCCCTCCTCCAGGTGGTGGAAGGCCTCCCAGCGGTCCTCCAGGCTCTCCACGACGTCGCCGGCCAGGACGACGGCGTCGGCGGGCACGGCCAGGGCCTCCTCGACGGTGCGCAGCCACGCAGCCGCCGGGTCCAGGTCCCCGGGATCCAGGCCCTCGGGCAGGTGCAGGGGGCGGCGCCCGAGGTGGACGTCGCCGACGAAGAGGATGCGGGCGGGGCGAGGAATCACGGTTCCCGATCGCGTTCTAACGCCGACCCTGGACCGCAATCAAGAAATTCAGCCGCTGTCCAGGAGCAGCTCCATGGGAAAGGAACCGTGGCTGAGGAAGTGGTTGCAGGCCCGGGCGAACCCCGAGGCTCGGGGCCGGAGTCGGGAATCGGGCTCGAGAAGGGCGTCCACCAGGCTGGCCAGCTCCTCCGGAACCTCGGAGTTGCTGCGGGCCAGGGGCCGGGGCTGGGGGTCCCGGACCGCGGCCAGGGCCGCGCCGAAGTCGTCTCTGGGCAGGTCGAGGGGCAGCTCGCCGGCCAGCCACTCGTAGAGGACCACGCCCAGGGCCCAGACGTCGGCCCGGCCGTCCACGGCCTCGCAGCGGGCCTGCTCCGGGGCCATGTAGGCCAGGGTCCCCGCCAGGAACTCCGCGGCCCCGCTGCCCGGCCGCCGGGGCAAGCGGGCGATACCCAGGTCCAGGAGCACCGGCCGGCCGTCCCGCTCGCGAATGATGATGTTCTCCGGCTTCACGTCCCGGTGGACGATGCCCTCGGCGTGGAGGGACTCCAGGGCCAGGGCCAGATCCCGGCTCACTTCGAGGACCCGCACCGGGTCCACCGGCTCCCGGCCCATCTCCACCCGCAGGGGCTCGCCCTCCACGTACTCCTGGACCAGGTAGGCGCCACCGGCCGAGTCCGCCCCCAGGGCCAGGACCCGGGCGATCCCGGCATGCCGGACCCGGGAGGCGGCCTCCAGCTCGATCCGGGCCGCGGCCAGGACCCGCTGCCGTTCCCGGGGGTCGTAGAGGTCGTCCAGGCGCATGCGCTTGATGGCCACCACCCGGTGGGCCTCCGGGTCCAGGGCGGCGTGCACCTCCCCGAAGGCGCCGCTGCCCAGGCGCCGGAGGAGGGTGTAGCCGCCGTCGGTGCTCACCGGCCGGCCCTCCTCCACCACCAGGCGGCCCTCCTCCTCCTCCACCGCCCCCTGGACCAGGGCCAGACGCCCGAAGGCCTCCCGGATGACCGGGAGGTAGCGGGCCCGGCCCTCCCGGCGGGCCAGGCGCTGGGCCCGGCGCAGGCAGGCCTCGGCGCCGACCTTCCGCTGGCGCTCGGCCTGGGCCTCGGCCAGGCGCAGGAGGGCCGGGATCTCCTCGTCCGGCAGCTCCGCCTCGGCGAACTCCCGGACCGCCCGGGCCAGGAGGGCCAGGCCGGCCTCGTCTCCCCGGGCCAGGAGGAGCTCCGCCTCCGCCGCCCGGAGGACGCTCTCCAGGTAGGGCTCCCCCCGGCCACCCCGGAGGAGGGTGCGGGCGCGGCCCAGAGCCCGCTCGGCGGCGGTCAGCTCCTCCCGGCGCAGGTGGACCAGGACCAGGTCCTTCCAGCCGAAGAACTCCAGGTCCCGGAGGCCACAGCGGGCGGCCAGGGCGATGCCCTCCCGGAGAGCGGCCTCCGCGTCCTCCAGGCGCCCCATGGCCCGGAGGGCCCGGCCCCGATCCAGGTGCATCCGGGTCTCGCCCCGGCGGTCGCCCTGTTCCCGGGCCAGCTCCAGGTCCAGGTCGAAGCACTCCAGGGCGTCGGCGTGGCGACCGGCCCGAAGCTGGAGGCGCCCGAGGTTGCCCAGGGTCAGGGCCACGCCCTGCCGGTCGCCGGCCAGGACCTTCCGCACCAGGGAGATGGCGTAGAGGCTGGCCGCGGCCTCGAGCTGGCCCAGGGAGGCCTGGACGGAAGCCAGGGTGTCCTGGACCCGGGCCAGGCCGGCCCCGTCCCCGAGCTCCCGGTAGAGGTCCCGGGCCTCCACCAGGCTGTCCACCGCCTCCCGGTTGCGCCGGAGCTTGCCCAGGGCCAGGCCGGCCACGTGCAGGGCCCGGGCCCGAAGCGCTGCCTCGCCCCGCTCCCGGGCCCGGGCCGCCACATCCCGGGCGGTGCCCAGGGCCGCCTCCAGGTTCCGCCGGCCCCGGACGTCCAGGAGGGCGAGCTCCACCTGGCAGGGCTCCCCGACCTCGGGCAGGGCCGCCTGGAAGGCGGCCCGGGCCTCCTCCTCCCGGCCTCGGGCGGCCAGGGCCAGGCCCCGGGCGTAGTCTGCTGCGCCGTCAGCCACCATCGTCGGAGTCCACCAGGCCGGGCCAGGCGGACAGGAGGTGCTCATATACGAGGCGCTGCTCCTCGGAGAAGTCCTCCTCGGAGACCACGGTGCGCCGGATCTCCGCCACCAGCAGCACCCGGAGCTCGCGCCGGGCCCGGTGCAGGGCCACGTTCAGGGCGCCCGGAGAGAGCTCGTGCTCCTGGCCGAGCTCGGCCCTGGAGACACGGGCGTGGGGCGGAATGCCGTAGGCCTGGAGGAGGAGGAGACCGTCCCTGGGAGAGCGCCGGCGGAGCGCCGCCAGGGCGTTCTCGAGAACGGCCCGGGCCCAGTCGGCCTGCTCCTCCTGCTCGAAGCGGACAGCCCCGGACGCCGGCGACTCCAGGAACTCCTCCATGCTCTCCGCGGAGCGCTCCCGCATCTGCCGGCGGCCCTGGCGCTGGAGGACGCGCACGTAGTTGCGGACCACGCCCTGGATGAAGCAGCGGAAGCGCCCCATCTTCGGGTCCGCCCGGGGCAGGACGCCCTGTTCGAAAAGGTAGGCAAAGAAGTCCTCGGCCACGTGGTCCGCGTCGGGGTGGTTGCCCATGTGCCGGCGGACGGAGCGCCGGACCGGCTCCCGGTAGCGCTCGATCAGGAGCCGCCACGCCTGGTGGATGTCCTCGCCGCGGCCGGCGGCGTCACGCACCAGGGTCCAGCTCGTGGGGCCACCCCAGGGGTCACCACCGTCACCTGCAGAGGGAGAGGTCATGGGAGTGTTCGAGGGGAAACGGCCGGCAGGCCCGCCGGTCCACCCGATGCTAGCAGATGGAGAAGAAGGCCGGCCCGGGGTTCCGGGCCGGCCAAATCCTTACCAGAGAGAGTGTGGGGGAGAGACCGCGGCGGTCGGGATCAGAGGGATCCCGTCTGGCCAAGCGGACGCAGGTCGAGGAAGCCGGCGCCCGAGACGCTGTGCCGGACCGCACCCTGGAGCATGGTCCCGTCGGGATCCACCAGCAGGGTGTCGGCCTGCAGCGACGAACCATCGCTCAGGGGCATGGTCACGTTGCGGATGGCGCCCACGGAGCTCTCGGCGAAGGAGAGGCTCACGACCGGCACCTCGTCGGTGGTGATCACGGTCAGGTTGCCCACGTTGCCTTCCAGGACGGTGCCGTCGGCGGCCACGGTCAGGAGGACGGTGTGGACGGTGCCATCGGCCATGGTCAGGGTGCCACTCCAGCGCCCCTGGGTATGGGTGGCGGCGGTGAAGAAGCCCGGCCCGGTCCAGGAGAGCTGGTAGTCGCCCTCGAGGGTCCAGTGGGTCGCGCTGCTGTCGCCACCGATGCTGGGCGGCGGCTCGTTCTTGTGGCCCGGGGGCACGTTGTTGCCGTTGCCGATCCGACCCCAGGGGTCCAGGCCGCGGTTGCGGGCACCACCGGGGCCGTTGTCCAGGGTGTAGTTGTCGATGTCCCGGCCATCCCGCTTGCCGATGGGGTCGCCACCGGCGCCGGGATCCGGAAGGCCTTGCTGGCCAGGACCGGTGTAGCCGGCGCTGCCGCCGTAGCCGAAGCCGTAGTTGTCGACCACCCGGCTATCGCGCTGGGGCGCAAAGCCCGTGCGCTGACCGGAGCCGGGAGAGCCTGCCGGGCCCGGGGGCTCGAGGCTGCCGCTGCCACCGGCGGAACCGCCACCGGTGCCGGCGCCCTGACTCTTCTGGCTGGCACCAGTCTCCCCGGCCACGGGGCCGTTGTTCTGGCTGCCGCCGATTCCGGCAGGCGTGCTGCCGCCGTCCAGGATGTAGACACCCTGCTGCATCAGCCCGCCGAAGGTGAAGGCTCCGGCGAAGGCCGCCTGGGCCTGGTCGCCGTTCGGATGGGCCATGGTCACCTGGATCTGGCCCGTGCTGGTCACGGAGACGCTGGCAGTGGCGTCCAGGTAGCTCCAGCTATGGCCGAGGGCGTCCACGATCTCCAGGGGGTTGCCCTGAGCATCGAAGCGCAGGTAGGCAACGACGTCGCCGTTGCCGGAAGAGAGGATGCCGTTCCAGTCCCCAGCGAGATCCGCCTGGGTGTAGCCGGGCTCGGTGTCGGGAGCGGGGGCAATGGACGAGCCGGAGCCCCCGCCACAGGCCGGCAGGAACAGCGCGAGGGCCAGCCCGAGGCAGGCCACGGCAGTCCAACGATTCGTTTGCGTGAAGTGGAATTGCATGGTTCACCAGACTCCTAGGGAGAGCGTGCGCGGCGGGAGAGGGGTCATCGCCCCCCCCCGGGCTCCGGTCCTTCCCTTCCCGAGATCAGAGTCCTGCAAGGAGGACTCGCACCGGGAAGCTCAGGCCGTCGCGCTCGAAGAATGGACAGGACGTCGATTCCGGAGCCAGGGGGGAGTTGGGACTCCTCCGCTGCTCCAACCCGCCTTGCGAACCCCGATGGGCCCGCTCGGCGCAGTTACATCGGCAGGCCCCGGGCGGGCCTTGAGGGGAGAGGCCTAGAATTTCCGCCCATGTCCACCGCCCTGCTGCGCCTCGCCCACAAGGTCTCCGTGGTCACGGGAGCCGGTACCGGCCTCGGCCGGGCAACCGCCCTGGCCTTCGCCCGGGAGGGTTCCCACGTGGTCCTGGTGGGTCGCCGCCCGGAGCCCCTGGCCGCGGTGGCGCAGGCCATCCGGCAGGCCGGCGGCTCCGCCGAGACGGCCCCCCTGGACGTGGCCGAACCGGGCGCCATGGACACCCTGGCCGACCGGGTGGCGGCGGAGCGGGGCCACCTCGACTGCCTGGTAGCCAGCGCCGGCGTCGTGGTCGCCCGGGAAGCCGTCCTGGAGACCAGGGAGGAGGACTGGCAGGAGACCTTGCGGGTGAACCTGACCGGGGTGCACCGCTCCTGTGCCGCCGTCCTCCGGCACATGGTCCGGCAGCACAGCGGTGCCATCGTCACCATCTCCTCCATCAGCGGCCAGGTGGCGGTGCCGAAGCGGGCCTCCTACGCGGCCAGCAAGGCCGGGGTCATCGGCTACACCCGGAACATCGCCGTGGACTACGCGCCCTGGAACATCCGGGCCAACTGCATCTGCCCGGGCTTCGTCGAGACCGACATCAACCGGGCCTTCCTGGACGACATTCACCGGGACCCGGCCGCCTGGGAAGCCTTCGTCGCCACCCATCCCCTGGGCCTGGGCCGGCCGGAGGACGTGGCCGCTGCAGCCCTGTTCCTGTGCAGCGACGAGGCCCGCTGGATCACGGGCGTGGACCTGTCGGTGGACGGCG
This sequence comes from uncultured Planctomycetales bacterium, assembly GCA_964389745.1. Classification (GTDB taxonomy): domain Bacteria; phylum Planctomycetota; class UBA1135; order UBA1135; family UBA1135; genus CAYMFV01. The sequence goes on from CAYMFV010000029.1 coordinate 10,396, forward strand.
GTTACACGGCACGCTAGAGCGGAATACGGCGGCCCCCAGCAGGCAGTGGAGCATCTAGAATGGCCGCGGCGGCAAGAGTCGGTCCCCTCCCCACCGCCGCCCGCAATGATGTCCGCTCCCCAACATCCTATTCTCGACTCGGGCCATGAGGGCGCTCCAGATCCGCGACGCGCTGCAAGCCGCTGACGGCCTCCAGCCGGGCAGATGTCTCCGTCCGGAGATGCCCCTGGCGGAAGGCCTGCGCCACCTCCAGGAGAGCGCCCAGGAAAGCCTGCCGGTGGTCGACGCCAACGAGAACCTGCTCGGCGTCCTGACCCGGGACGGCGCCCTGCAGGCTCTCCTGGAGCGAGAGGAGATGCTCCGGGCCCGGACCCGGACCGTCGAGGAGAGCATCGCCAACCTGGTCGGGCTCCTCGGCAGCCGGACCAGCGAGGAGGGCTTCCTGCAGGTGGCCCTGGAACGCTTCCGCTCCCTGCTCGGGTGCCGCTATGCCGCGGTGGTCCAGATCCGGGAGGACGGTTCCCTGGAGCGCTTCGTCCACGCGGGCCTCTCCGCCGAGGAGGCAGCCCGGATTCGCCGGCACCCCGAGGGGCGGGGGCTCCTGGGACTGGCCGTGGCCCCCGACGAGGTCCTGCGCCTGGACGAGCTGGAGCACCACCCGGCCGCCGTGGGCTTCCCACCGGGTCATCCGCGCATGCAGAGCCTGATGCTGGTGGCCCTCCCCGGCCGCGACCGGCCCCTGGGACGCATCTACTTCTCCGAGCGGGAGGACGGGCGGTCCTTCGGGAAGTGGGAGGAGGGCCTGGCCCGGAGCCTGGCCGCCTGGCTGGGCTCCATGCTGGAGCACCACCGCCTGCTCCGCCAGGAGGCCGAGTTGCGGCACATGCTCTCCCAGTCCCAGAAGATGGAAGCCCTGGGGCGGCTGGCGGGTTGCGTCGCCCACGACTTCAACAACCTCCTGACCGCCATCGGCGGCTTCGCCGAGATCCTCCTGGACTCCCTGCCCCCGGAAGACCCCGACCGGGAGTGCGCCCGGGAGATCCTCCGGGCGGCCGAGCGGGCCGGCCGGGTCACGCGCCAGCTCCTGGCCGTGAGCCGCCGGCAGATCCTGGAGCCCCGGGATCTGGAAATCCACGAGATCCTGGAGGAGATCGCGCCCATGCTCCGGGTGCTCCTGGGCGAGCGCATCCGCCTGGAGCTGGCCCTGATCCCCGAGGAGATCTGGCTGCACGTGGACCCATCCATGCTGGAGCAGGTCCTCCTGAACCTCGTGGCCAACGCCCGGGACGTCCTGCCCAAGGGCGGCTCCGTGGTCATCCGCACCCGCGTGCTCTCCCGGGAGGAGGTGGCCGCCCAGCCGGAAGCGGGGACGACCACCCTGCCCCCGGCCAGGCGCTTCCTGGCCCTGGAGGTGGTCGACGACGGTCCGGGCATGGATGCCGCCACTCTGGACCGGATCTTCGAGCCCTTCTTCACGACCCGGGTGGGCGAGGGCACGGGGCTCGGCCTGGCCACGGTCTTCGGCAGCGTCCAGCAGGCTGGCGGGCTGGTCCGGGCCCGAAGCGAGCCCGGACAGGGAGCGACCTTCACGGTGCTCCTGCCCGTGCTGGAGCGGAGTGCCCGGGCCGACTCTTCCCGGGAGGAGCCCTTGCCCCGGGGGCGCGGGGAGCTGGTGCTGGTTGTGGAGGACGAGCCCCACCTGGGCGTGATGGCCCTCCGGCTCCTGGAGTCCCTGGGGTACACCGCCCGCCTCGCCACGAGCGTGGCCGAGGCCAGGCAGGCGGTGGAGCAGGAGGGCCCTCCCCAGATCCTCCTGGCCGACCTGGTCCTGCCCGACGGCACCGGCGAGGAGGTGGCCCTCTGGCTCCGTTCCCGGCACCCGGAGGTCCCGGTCCTCTTCTCCTCGGGCTACGCCGATGCCGACCCGCCGGTGAGCCTGGGCCGCCAGGGCGTCGCCTTCCTGCCGAAGCCCTGGACCCGGATGGAGCTGGGCCGGCGCCTCGCCGCCCTCCTGGAGGAGAAGCCCGCCCCCCGGGAGTGCCGGGTCCTGGTGGTGGACGACCAGCCCCAGGTCCGGGACCTCCTGGCCCGCTTCCTGGTGGAGGCCGGACACGAGGTCCGGGTGGCCGACAACGGCCAGGCCGCCGAGGAGCTGGTACAGGACTGGGCGCCGGAGGTCCTGGTCTGCGACGTGGTGATGCCGGGTCTCACGGGCGTGGAGGTGGCCTCCCGCCTGCGCCAGCGGGCGCCCGGTCTGAAGACGGTGATGATCTCCGGCGCCGCCAACGCCTCCTTCCACCTGGCCGCCGCCCGGCGTCTGGGTGCCGTGGCCTGCCTGGAGAAGCCCGTCACCCGCCACGCCATCCTGGACGCGGTGGCCCGGGCTGCGGGACGTCCCCTGGCGGGCACCTCCGGCGAGAACTGAGGGGGCAGGATGCAATGCTCTTGCCACGTCCGGCAAGCCGTCCTATATTTCGATTATTCGCGAAATGTCGAACTCCCCGCAAACCCTCGCCACCACCGCCGGGGTGGCTGCCGCCCTGGCCGACCCCAGCCGTCTCCTGGCCCTCCTGGCCCTACGCCAGGGCGAACTCTGCCTGTGCCAGCTCACGGAGATCCTGGGCCTGGCCCCCTCCTCGGTCTCCCGGCACATGGCCATCCTCCGCCGGGCCGGCCTGGTGCATGCCCGTAGAGACGGTCGCTGGCAGTGGTTCCGCCTGGCCCGGGGCCGGGACGTGCCGCCCCGGGTCCGCCGGGCCCTGGCCTGGGCCCTGGACGCCGCCGGCGACGCCCCCACCCCGGTCCCCGACCCCAGGTGCAGGCCGTGACCGCTCCCGGCCCCGACTCCGGACCCGCCCAGGGCCGCGGCCTGTCCTGCTTCGAACGCTGGCTGACCCTCTGGGTCCTCCTGTGCATCGGCGCCGGCATCCTCCTCGGCCGTTTCGCTCCCGGCGTCGCCCGCTGGCTGGACGCCCAGGCCATCAGCGTGAACGGGGCGCCGGTGGTCTCCATCCCCATCGCCCTCTGCCTCTTCTTCATGATGTTCCCCATCATGGTGAAGATCGACTTCGCCGAGGTGGTCCGGGCCGGGAAGAGCGTCAAGCCGGTCGGCCTCACCCTCTTCCTCAACTGGGTGATCAAGCCCTTCACGATGTTCGCCATCGCCTCCTTCTTCCTGGGTGCGGTGTTCCGGCACTTCATCGGCCCAGAGGCGCTGGACCTCGTGAAGATGCCTCTGGGGCTGGACCTGCCCGTGGGGGCCCGCCACGGCGACGGCACGGTGGTGCTCGTGGAGGGCGTGAAGATGCTGCAGGTGCCGCTCTGGCGTTCCTACCTCGCCGGCTGCATCCTCCTGGGCATCGCCCCGTGCACCGCCATGGTCCTGGTCTGGGGCTACCTTGCCCGGGGCAACGACGGCCTCACCCTGGTCATGGTGGCCATCAACTCCCTGACCATGCTGGTCCTCTACGGCGTCCTGGGAGGCTTCCTCCTCGGCGTCGGGCGCCTGCCCGTGCCCTGGCAGGCCCTGCTGCTCTCCATTGGCACCTACGTGGCCCTGCCCCTCGTGGCCGGCATCCTCGTCCGCCGCTGGCTGATCCGTCGCATGGGCGCACGCTGGTTCCAGGAGCGCTTCCTGCCCGTGCTGACGCCGATCACCATCACCGCCCTGCTGGCCACCCTGGTCCTCCTCTTCTCCTTCAAGGGCGACGTCATCGTCGCCCGACCCTTCACCATCCTCTGGATCGCGGTTCCCCTCTTCCTCCAGACCCTGCTCATCTTCGCCCTGGGCTACGCCCTGGCCCGGCTGCTGGGTCTTTCCTACGAGAACGCCGCCCCCAGCGCCATGATCGGCGCCAGCAACCACTTCGAGGTGGCCATCGCCACCGCCACCATGCTCTTCGGCCTCCACTCGGGCGCCGCCCTGGCCACGGTCGTGGGCGTCCTCATCGAGGTGCCTGTGATGCTCCTCCTGGTGCGCTTCTGCCTGCGTACCCGGCACTGGTTCCCGGGCACACCGCCGGCCACCTCACCGGCCACCACCTGATGCCCCCCCCCTGGCGTTCCATCCTGCTGCTGCTCCTGGCCACCGGCTGCGACGGGTCGCCGCCGCGGGCTGCGCCCACCTCCTTCGGCGAGGTGGTGGCCGCCGACCCTGGGCAGGCGACGGCGGTGGCGGCGGCGGTGAAGATCCTCCTGCCGGCCCTCCGCCAACGCCTGCCCGACGCCGCCGAGGGCGCCCTCCAGGTGGTGGTCCAGGGCCCGCGCCTGGAGCCCGCCCCCGGCCGCCTTGCCCCCCCCCAGATCCTCGGCCGCTACCAGGAGGCCGGGCCGGGCCTCGGCCGCATCCTCCTGGTGGAGCACTGGCAGCCAGAGGCCCTCGCCCACGAGCTCGTCCACGCCCTCCTGGGCCCCGGCTGGGAGGCCCTGCCCCCGGCCCTCGAGGAAGGGCTGGCCGACACCCTGGCCGTGGAGGTCCTGGCCGCACGCTGGCCCGACCAGGCGGAGGTCATCCGCGACCG
>CAYMFV010000030.1:0-14661 GCA_964389745.1 uncultured Planctomycetales bacterium
CCTCGTGGCCGGGGCAGGCCACCGCCGCCCAGGCCGCCAGGGGCCGGCCGACGGCGCCGGCCCGGAGCAGGCGGGCCGCCGCCTGGAGCCCTGGCCCCAGAAAGGTGTCCGGAGCGCAGCCGAGGCGGAGACCCCGGGCCGCCGCCAGGTCCACCAGTTCCCGGCCCGCCGCCGGGGTGGCCGCCAGGGGTTTCTCGCCGTAGACGTGCCGGCCCGCCGCCAGGGCCCGGCACCGGATCTCGTGGTGGGTGGCGGGCGGCGTGAGGTCCAGGACCAGCTCCACCTCGGGGTCCGCCATGAGGGCGGCGGGGGCCAGGGCCCGGGGGACGCCGTGGGCGCGGGCCGCGGCGGCGGCCCGCGCCGGCACCGCGTCGGCGCAGGCCACGACCACGGTCTCCGGGGCGGCCTGCAGGTTGCGGAGATAGGGCCTGGCGATCATGCCGCAGCCCAGGACGCCGACCCGCAGGGGGGGGGAGGTCATGGGCGGCGAGCGGCCCAGAGGAGACCCCGGCGAACCAGTTCCCGGGCCGCGACCACCTCGAAATCGGCGTCGCCGTGGCCCAGGGCGCAGTAGAAGACCCGGCCGGCCCCGTGGCGGCGGGCCCAGGCCACCGGCATCCGCACCCCGGCCAGCCAGGGCCAGGGATCCCCGGAGAAGACGGTCTCCGCCAGGACCTCCACCCCCGGGTCCACGTGCAGGTAGTACTGTTCGCTGCGAATCGTGAAGCCCTCGAGGCCGGCGGTGATCGGGTGCCGGCCGTCCCGGATGTGCACGGTGAAGGACCGGAGGCCATCGGGGTGGGCCACGAACTGGCCGCCCACCAGGAACTGGTAGCCGGGCCGGTCCCGGAAGGCGTCGCCCATGCCTCCGTGCCAGCCGGCCAGGCCGGTCCCGGCCCGGACCGCCGCCTCCAAAGCTGCCTCGCCGGCGTCGTCCAGGCTCCCCAGGGTCCAGTTCGGCACGACCAGGTCGCAGTCGGCCAGGAGCTCCCGGTCCCGGAGGACATCCAGGGAGCGGGCCACCGTGACCGCGAAGCCCGCCGCCTCCAGGAGGGCCCCGAAGCGGGCGGTGGTGGCCTCGGGCTCGTGGCCCGGCCAGCCGCCGCAAAGGAGGAGGGCCCTGGGGCTGCCCATTCAGTTGACGCTCGGGTCCTCGGGAACGCGGTCCAGCCAGGACCAGCGCCGGTCGCTGGCGGCCACCAGCCGCTGCCAGAGGGTGCCCGGGTCGTCGTCGAAGACCCGCTCCTGGCTGGCCGGCAGCACCAGCCAGGTGTCCGTTTCCATCTCCTCCTCGAGCTGGTGCTCGCCCCAGCCCGAGTAGCCGAGGTAGAAGCGGACCGGGGCGCCGGCGGAACGGGCGGCCTCCACCGCGGCCAGGTCGCCGCCGAAACGCACGCCGGGGCACACCTCCAGGGAGTCCTCGGGGCCACTGCCGCCGTGGAGCACGTGCAGGTGGACCAGGGCCACTGGGCCGCCCCAGAACAGGGCGGTCTCGGGTTCCCCGAAGGGGGCGGCCTCCTCCAGCACCCGGGCGAGGGGGACGCCGGTCGGCCGGTTCACGACCAGCCCCAGGGAACCGTTCTGGGAATGGGCGACCAGGAGGACGACCGCTCCCTCGAAGTTGGGATCCGACAGCGAGGGCCTCGCCAGGAGGAAGACGCCCGGACGCAGGAGCTCCGTGCCCACGGCTCTCCAGGATAGCGGGCCATCAGTCCCGGCCCGAGAGGCTCCGGAGCCAGGCTTCGGCCTCGTCCCGCCCCGGGCTGTCGGGCCGGCTGCGGAGGTGCTCCCGGAGGACGTCGGCGGCGGCCTGGGGCTGCTCCAGGGCCGCCAGGACGGCGGCCAGGGTCCGGGCGTGGCGCCAGTCCCCGGGGCGGGCCCGGAAGGCGGCCCGGAGGGGGTCCAGGGCCTCGGCGGGGCGGTTCAGGACCGCCAGGGCCCGGCCCAGGCCGAAGGCCGCCTCGACGGCCACGTCCCGGGGGGCCCGGCCCGAGGCCAGGGTCGCCTGGAAGTGGGGGATGCACTCCCGGGTCCGGGCCAGGGCCCCGGTCACCTGGCCCCGGGCAGCCAGGTCCTCGCCCTCCCGGGCCAGGAGGACCCCCAGGGCGCAGTGGCCGATGGGGGAGTCGGGGCGGATCCGGAGATGCTCCTCCAGGACCTCCCGGGCCCGGGTCCACCGCCCCTGCTCGGCCAGGGCATCGGCCAGGGAGCGGGCGAAGCGGGGGTTGGAGGGCTCCTGCCGGAACACCGCCTCCAGGTCCGGGAGGGCCGCCACGACCCGGCCCAGGAGGAGGCGGCAGCGGCCCCGGGCGTGGCGGGCGGCGACGATCTCCGGGTCCACGGCGAGGGCGGCGTCGAGGTGGCCCAGGGCCTCCTCCAGGGCCCGGGCCGCCTCCTGGCGGCGGCCCTCCCGGCCCAGGCGCTCGCCGTCCATGGCCAGGACCAGGCCCATCCCGGTCTCGGCCTCGGGGGTCCCCGGGGCCTCCTCCAGGAAGCGGCGGTAGAAGGCCCGGGCGCCCTCCAGGTCCCCGTCCAGGAGCAGGGCGCTGCCCAGGGCACCGTGCACCTCGGCCCACTCCACGGGGTGGACGAACCACAGGCCCGCGGCGCCGGCGGCCAGGTCCTCCCGGGTGGGCCGGCGGATGCGCTGGGCCTCGTCCAGGGCCTCCAGGGCCGCGTCGATGCGCCGGGTGCGCTCGGGGCCCTCGGGCAGCTCCTGGGCCTCCCGGAGGAGGGCGTTGGCGTAGAAGAGCCGGGCCGTGACGCTGTGGGGGGAGACCTCCCGGGCCCAGGAGGTCAGGGTGATCTCGTTGCGCCACACCCGGAGGGCAGCGGGCAGGGTCACGGCGTGGCCTGCCGTCAGGGCCAGGAGCAGGAGCGGGCCGAGGCGCCGGGACAGGTGCCGCGCTGCCCCCCCCCTGGAGCCGGTGCCGGCGAGGAGGCCGGCCAGGAGCAGGCAGAAGCCGGCCGAGGCCGGGTAGGCGTAGCGCTCCTCGAAGGGGAACTGGCCGAGGCTGCGCACCCAGAGGGCCGGCAGGAGGCCGGCCAGGAGGAGGCCCAGGGGCAGGCCCCGGGGGCTGCCGGGAGCCGGGCTGCGCAGGCACAGCCAGGCGCCGAGGGCGAGGAGAAGGGCGCCGGCCAGGGCCGGGACCCAGAGACCCGGGTCGCCGGCCTGGAGGTCGAGGCGGAGGGGCTCGAAGGCCCGGTGCGGCCAGGGCCAGCAGAGGAAGGCCAGGTAGCGGGCCACCAGGGAGAGCCCCAGGGCAGCCTGGTCCAGGACCCCGTAGCCGACGGGTGGGCCCTCCAGGTGGTCGAAGAGGGACTCGGCGCCGAGGCCTGCGCGCCAGTCACCGAAGGCCAGGGCCCGGTCTGCCCAGACCAGGAGCAGGGCGAGGGCCAGGGGCAGGAGGCGCCTGCGCCGGCCGGGCCCCCGCCAGGCCAGGACCACGGCCACCAGCCAGCCGCCGAAGGCCAGCTCCTGGGAGAGCATGGCTGCCACCAGCCAGGCCGCCGCCGTCCACCACCGTTGCCGGCAGGCGGCGGTCAGGGCAAGGAGGACGCCGGCGGTGGCCAGCAGGTAGGTGAGGGTGGAGGCCCAGGCCACCGGCTCCACGTGGGCGGCGTGGGCGGCGAAGAGGAGGCCGGCCAGACCCGCGGCCAGGGGGCGCCAGCCGAGGGCCAGGGCCAGCCGGGCCACGAGCAGGGCGCAGAAGCCGTGCAGGAGGAGGGAGGCGGCGTGGAAGTGCCAGGCCGCGCCCTCCCCCAGGTGCCAGAGGAGGCTGAAGGCGGCCACGCCCACCGGCCGGTGGTAGCCGGCGGCGTAGCGGATCTCCGAGACGGTGCGCCACAACGGCACGGTGAAGGCCCGCCACAGGGCGTCCCAGGAACGGAGGAAGGGGTTGTCCCGGAGGAGGGGCAGGTCGTCGTAGAGGAGCTCGTGGCCGAGGATCGGCAGGTAGAGGAGCAGGGCGGCGACCGCCGGGACCAGCAGGGCGAGACGCCGGCTCCAGATGGGCGCGGGGGCGGGCGGGGCGGGGCTCGGCGCGGCGCTCATTCCTTGCCGGCGGGCAGCCAGGGCAGGATCTCGTGGGGATCCGGCGTGTGGGTGACGGGGGCGAAGGGAAGGGTGGCGGTCGCCTGGGCCGTCGCCCCGGCGAAGCGCAGCTCCAGGAGGCGGCTCTCCTCCTTGTCGCGACCGGTCACCAGGACCGGCAAGACCAGGGGGAAGGGCGGTCCCTCCTGGACCTGGTGGCCCTGGAGCACCACCTGCCAGCCCTGCTTCCGTGGCACGACGTGCATGCGGACGCGGATCCGGGGGACCCCGGGCGTGCGCACCCAGGCCCGGAAGAAGGGCTCCAGATCCTCGCCGGTGGCCTGTTCGAAGGCGGCTTGAAAGTCCCGGGTGGAAGCGCTCCCCCCCCCGTGGATGGCCAGCCAGCTCCGGGCGGCGGCCAGGAAGCGGTCCCGGCCCAGCCAGTCGGCGAGGAGCTGCAGGACCAGGCCGCCGCGCTCGTAGACCAGGGAGCCGAAGAGGTGCCGGGGATCGGGCTCGGCCAGGGTCCAGGAGCTGCCGCGCCGGGCCAGGCGCAGGACGCTGCGCCGCCAGGCCCGCTGGTGCCGGCGGGCGGCCGCCGGGCCCCGGCGGTGCTCGGCCCAGAGGAGCTCGCACCAGGTGGCCCAGCCTTCGTTCAGCCACAGGTCCCGCCACTGCAGGGGGCTGACCCAGTCGCCGAACCACTGGTGGGCGAGCTCGTGCACCAGGAGGTCCTCGTCCCCGGAGAGCCCCTCCATGCGGCCGAGGACGGTGAGGGTCTGGTTCTCCAGGCCGCCGATCCAGGCGCCGAACAGGACGTGGCCATAGCGCTCGAAGGGGAAGGGGCCGAGCCGCTCCTCCAGGAAGGGGATCATCTCCACCACCGGGGCCAGCGACCGCCGGGCCCGCTCCGCGTCCCGGGGGGGGGCGAGGTCGAGGATGGGCAGATCCGGGTGGCCCGGTCGCTCGACCCGGCGCTGGATGGGGGTATAGCGGCCGGCGGCCAGGGCGGTCAGGTAGGTGGCCGTCGGCCGGTCGGTGCGCCAGGCGAAGACAGCCAGGCCGGAGCTCGGGTCGAGGTGGGGGAGGGCAACGAGCCGGCCCAGGGAGACCCCCAGCATCCCCGGGGGGACGCGGAGGCGGACGGCGAAGGTGGCCTTGTCGCTGGGGTGGTCGTTGCAGGGGTAGACGTTGTGGGCGCCGTCGGGCTCGAGGTAGGCCACCAGGCCGGTGGCGTCGCCGAGGAGCCCCACCGGGTCGCCCTGGGAGGCCGTGCGGGGCAGCTCCCCGTGCCAGCGGACGGTGAGCTCCAGCTCGGTGCCCCGGGCCGCGGGCGGGTCGAGGAGGACCTCCAGGCGGTCGCCGGGCCGGCGGAAACGGGCCGGGCGACCGTCCACCGCCACCGCGTCCACCTCGAGAGCCCGGTGCAGGTCCAGGGAGAGCCGGGCGCCACCCTGGAGGTGGCGCAGGCGGATCCGGGCCAGGCCCACGACCTGGCGCCCGGGGGGCCAGAGGGTGAGGTCCAGGCCGTAGTGGCGGACGTCCAGGGCCGGGTCGCCCCGGCCGGGCAGGACGGGGTCCGGCAACCCGGCCTGGGGCAGGGGGAGGACGGCCAGCAGGAGGGCGGCGGCGGACACGGACGGGGAGGCGTCGGCGAGGTCTGCCGGGCAGGATACGGCCGGGAGAGCGCTAGACTCTCGCGCCATGGGCGGCGCGCGACTGCGGCTGGCGGTGCTCTTCGGGGGCCGTTCCGCCGAGCACGAGGTCAGCCTGGCCTCGGCCCGGGCGGTCCTGGAGCACCTGGACGGGGACCGTTACGAGGTCCTGCCGGTGGGTATCACCCGGGAGGGGGGATTCCTGGATGCGGAAGCCTCCCGGGCCCTCCTGGCCGGCGAGATCGTGGCGGTGCCGGGCGGGCCGCCGGCCCTGCCGCCGGGGACCGGCTGCGTCTTCCCGGTCCTGCACGGCCCCTGTGGGGAGGACGGCTCCGTCCAGGGCTGGCTGGAGCTCCTGGGCGTGCCCTACGTGGGCAGCGACTGCACCGGCTCGGCCCTGGCCATGGACAAGTCCCTGGCCCGCCAGGTGCTCCGCAACCACGGCATCCCGATGCTGTCCTGGAGCGACGTGACGGCCCGGGACTTCGCCGCCGATCCCGACGGCGTGGTGGAGCGGCTGGTGGAGGAGCGAGGCCTGCCCTGCTTCGTGAAGCCGGCGCGCCTCGGTTCCAGCGTGGGCATCCGCCGGGCGGCGGATCGGGAGGAGCTGCGGGGGGGGCTCGAGGAGGCCTTCCGGCACGGCCGCTGGGCCGTCGTGGAGCCGGCGGTGGAGGCCCGGGAGCTGGAGGTGGCGATCCTCGACGGCGATCCGCCCGTGGTCAGCCGCCTTGGCGAGATCCGGCCCCGGGACTGGTACGACTACCGGGCCAAGTACGAGGAGGGGAGCGCCGAGCTCCTGGTGCCGGCGCCGGACCTGCACCCGAACCTGGAGGCGGGGCTGCAGCGGCTGGCGCTGCGGGCCTTCCGGGCCCTGCGGCTGTCCGGGATGGCCCGGGTGGACTTCTTCCTGGGACGGAAGGACGGGCGGCCGGCCCTGAACGAGGTGAACACGATTCCGGGGTTCACGGCGATCTCGATGTACCCGCGGCTCCTCGAGCTCGCGGGCGTGCCCTTCCCGGAGCTCTGCGACCGGCTCATCGCCCTGGCCCTGGCCTCCTGACTCCGACACCGGGGCCGGCCAGGCTTCGTCACCAGGTCTGCTTGAGGCAGAACACCGAGCCCCCCGACTTCAGGAACTCGCCGGTATCCACCTCCACCGGCACGAAACCCTGCCCCCGCAGCATCTCGCAGGTCCGGGGGTTCCCCCCCTCGATGAAGACGTGCCGCCCATCGGGGCAGAAGGCGTTGGCGGCGAAGTGCAGCCCCTCCTCCAGAGGCATCGGCAGCAGCCGCGGGAAGGCCGCCGCCAGGAGCTCCCGGCCCTCTTCGGTGAAGGCCTCGGGCACGTACAGGGCACTCTCCCCGTCCAGGATGCAGAGGGCCGTGTCCAGGTGGTAGAAGCGCGGGTCCGGCAGCTCGTAGAGGAGGACGTCCAGCTCGGGGTGCACCACCGCCAGGTGCTCCCAGGCCTCGGGCCGGCTCCGGGGGCCCGTCCCGGCGTGGAGCAGGAAACGCCCCGGGTGCAGGAGGCCGTCGCCGCAGCCCTCGAAGCTGCGCACCGCCGCCGGCATCTCCCGGAGCACCAGGGCCCGCTCGCCCGCCGCCCGCAGGGCCTCGAAGAAGCGCCGGTGGGCCGCCACCTCGGGTTGCCGGGAGGCGTGGGCCATGCGCCCCAGCCAGACCTCGCCGCCCCCCCCCGGGAGGGGCAGCACCAGGCTCGGATTGGCCGTGAAGCAGAGGTCCGGCAGCCCCGGCTCCGCCGGCAGCACCGCCACCTCCAGGCCGAGCTTCCGGTAGTGCCCCGCCAGCGTCTCCCACTGCTGCCGGGCCCGCTCCCGGTCCACACGTTGCAGGGCGCCGTTGGCGGCCAGCATGTGGGGGTTGTGGGCCTCCCGGACGTCGAACTCGGCGGGATCCCCCAGGAGGATGCGGTCCAGCCGGGGGATGGCGGGCAGCTCCACGGGTCGGCGGGGCCACGCGGCGGCACGGCGGACGAGGACCATGACGCGCCCAGGATAGGCGGGACCGGCGCCGGCGCCGAGGCCCGGCTCCGGGGGCCGGCCGGTCAGAGGATGTCCCGGCGCCGCACCGCGGCCCAGGCCAGGACCAGGAAGAGCAGCGTGTAGCCGCCGAGGAAGAGGAGCGCCGTGCCCGTCCCCGGGGGATCGGGGTCCGGGACGTAGAAACCGCTCCAGGTGTTCTGCAGGTCCAGCCAGGAGCGCAGCAGCGCCGCCAGGTAGCGGTGGGGGGAGAGGGCCCGGAGGGGACCGGTGATGCTCCCGGCCACCGAGCCCCAGCCCACCAGCAGGGCCAGGGCCCAGAGCACGGCCTTCCGGGACCAGACGCCCAGGAACAGGCACAGGGCGCCGTAAGGCAGGGTCCCGAGCCACAGGAGGAGCCCCAGGGCCAGGGTGCGCTGGACCCAGAAGCGGGCCTCCACCCCGCCGGCCGCCGGCTGCAGGAGCAGGGCCGGCGCCGCCGCTCCCAGGAGCATGACCGGCAGGGCCGCCGCCACTGCGCCGCCGTAGAGGCCCAGGAGCGGCACCCAGCGGGGCACCGGCCGGGTGACGAAGTAGCCCATGGCGCCCCGGTCGTAGAGCTCCCCCAGCACCGGCAGGAGCAGGAGCATGCTCACGAAGGGCAGGACGGCGTAGAGGGCCAGGGGCCCCAGGTACTGGGTGTAGAGCCGGAAGGGCGTGGGCGCCCCGGCGGCCTCGGGGCGCAGGAAGGCATAGACCGCCGCCACCAGGGCCGGGACGAGGGCCACGCCCAGGGCCGGCAGCAGGCGCAGGCCCCCGGCCCGCCGGCGCAAGGAGTGTCGGAAGACTGCCACCAGGGGGGGGGTGATCCGGTTCACGGGGCGAACTCCAGGAGCAGGTCGAATACGGCCTCCAGGTCCTCGTCGGCCACCTCCATCTGGGTGACCATGCCCTCCGCCCCGAAATCCTGGACCCGGGCCAGGAGGGGGGGGAGCTCCAGGGCATCCACGTGCAGGCTGCCGTCCTGCCGGAAGCGCACGCCGGCGACCAGGCCCTCGTCCAGGAGCCGGGCCGCCAGGCGCCGGGGCTCGGGGGTGTCCAGGCGCACCCGGCGTGGCTGGCGCTCCAGGAGGCCGCGGATCTCCTCGAGGCGCCCCTCGGCCAGGAGCCGGCCGTGGTGCAGCATCAGCACCCGGTCGGTGATGGCCTCGACCTCGTGCAGGACATGGGAGGCGAAGAGCACCGTCCCCCCCCCTTGCGCATGGCCGCGGACGAGGTCCATTACCTGGCGCCGGCTGACCGGGTCCATGCCGTTCAGGGGCTCGTCCAGGAGCCAGAGCTCCGGCTCGAGGAGCAGCGCCTGGGCCACCTTCACCCGCTGGCGCATGCCCTTGGACATGGCTCGCAGGCGCTTGCCGCCGGCCTCGGCCAGGCCGACCCGATCCAGGGCGGCCTCGGCCCGGCGCCGGGCGGCCGCCTCGCCTTCGCCGCCCAGGCGGGCGAGGAGGGTCAGGAAGTCCACTGCCCGCTCCCCCTCCAGGTGGACGTCGTCGCCGGGAACGTAGCCCACCCGGCGGAAGACCGGCCAGGCGTCGGGGCCGACGCGCACCCCGAAGAGCTCGGCGTGGCCCCGGGAGGGTCGGGCGAGGCCGGTCAGGAGGCGCATCAGGGTGGTCTTGCCGCTGCCGTTGGGGCCGAGGAGGCCGACCACACCCGGCGTGATCTCCACCGTCAGCCCGGAGAGGCCCTGGACCTCCCCGTACCAGCGGGACAGCTCCACGCAGCGGATGACCGGCGCGCCGCTCATCCGAGGAGGGCCTTGCGCCGCACCTGGCGCAGCAGGTAGACGAGGGAGAAGACGGCGAGGCCGATCTGGAGGCCCAGGCAGAGGGAGAAGGGCGCCATCCCGGCGTCGTTCACGGGAGAGCCCAGGAAGGTGTTGCCGACCACGAAGAGGTTCTCCCAGAAGGCCAGGGCGAGCATCCGGGAGTCGCCGGTGACCTCGTACAGGACCGGCCCCACGGCCCCGGAGAGGACGAAGAGGATGACCACCACCAGGGCCGTCCAGGTGCCGTTCCGGGTCAGGGTGGTCAGGGCCTGGACGAAGAGGGCCATGGTCAGGGCGGTGAGGCCCATGGTGGCGGTGAGGCCCAGGGGCACGCTCCGGACCCGGCCGAAGTGTTCGGCCGGTGCCGTGGCCACGTCCGCCACCCAGATCCAGAGCAGGGGCACCAGTGTGGCCAGGAGAAGGTAGGAGGTGAAGGCCAGGGTCCGGCCCACCACGTAGCCCAGGGGCGTCACCGGCCGGGAGAAGTAGGACTCCAGGGCATTGCCCCGGAGGTCGCCGGCCATCAGGTCGTAGCCGAGGAGGACGGCCAGGGGCAGGAGGGCGGGATAGAGGAACCAGTGCAGGAGGGTCAGGTAGATGCGGGCGTCGAAGCGGACGCCACCCCCCCCCTCACCGGCCACCCGCTCACCCATCTCCTCCAGGAGGCTGCGCCACTCCGGAGCCACTCGCTGGATGAAGTAGAGCACCAGGGTGATGGCCAGGGCCATGCCCAGGGAGCCGAGAGTGATGCGCTTCACCCAGGGCGACGACCAGCCCCGGCGGAAGGTGGCTCGCCACAGGGGCCACCAGCCTGGCGTGCGCCGTCGCGGGCCCTCGTAGCGCTGGTAGGCGGCGGCGCGGAAGGCCACTTCAGGCCGCCTCCGGTGGCTTGCCCCCCCCCTCGGCCTCCAGGGCCTCGAGGAAGGCGTCCTCCAGGGAGCGGGCGGCCGGCTTGACGGCCAGCAGGGAGACGCCGGCGCGCCTGGCCAGGGCGAAGACCTCCACCGGCTCGACCACGCCGCCCGTCCGGTGCAGGGTCAGCTCCCGAGGACGGCCCCGGTCCTCGTCCACCTCCAGGCCGGCGGCCCGGGCGGCCTCCCGGAGGCAGCGGACCTCCTCCTCCCCGGCCAGACGCACCCGCCGGGCGCCCCGGGCAGCGGCGGTCAGGTTCACCATGGTGTCGGCGCGCTTGAGCTCGCCCCGGTCCAGGACCCAGACCTGGTCGCAGAGGCGCTCCACGTCGGGCAGGAGGTGGCTGGCCACCAGCAGGTGCACGCCGTGCTCCCGGCAGACGTGGCGGATCAGCTCGAGCATGCGTACCCGGCCGTGGGGGTCGAGGCCGTTGGTGGGCTCGTCGAGGATGAGCAGGTCCGGGTCGTGGACCAGGGCCGCGGCCAGCTTGTAGCGCTGGCGCATGCCCACCGAGTAGTCGGAGACCTCCCGGTAGCGTTCCTCGCCGAGGCCCACGAAGTGCAGCACGTCGTGGGCTCGGACCATGGCCTCGGCTGCCGGCAGGCCCGAGATCTCGGCCAGGTGGGCCAGGGCCGAGACGCCGGACATGCCCGCCAGCCAGGAGTCCCGCTCGGGCATGTAGCCGATGCGCCGGCGCACCGCCGGCCCCTCCCGGCGGGCGTCCCGGCCCAGGACCTGGATGCGCCCGCTGGTCCGGACCAGACCGAGGATGGCCCGGAGCAGGGAGGACTTGCCGGCACCGTTCGGCCCGAGGAGCCCCAGGGCCCCGCCGGCGAAGACGGCGCTCACCTCCCGGAGGGCGACGAAGCGCCCGTAGCGGACGGTGAGGCGATCCAGGGCGAGGACGGGAGATTCCATGGAAGAGAGGCGTGGCCGGCTCAGGGGAGCACCGGCGCCAGGATCCTGCGCTCCACCTCCCGGGTCAACTCGGCCAGCCGTTCCCGGAGGAGCTCCTCCCGGAGGCTGCGGGCGACCCGGGCCCGGACCTGCTCCAGGTCCACCACTCCCCGAATGAGGACCGACTCGATACGGGCCAGGTAGATCCAGCGCTGCCCGAGAATCGGGCCCCGGAGGACCGGCCCCTGGGGCCGCTTGTAGCCCAGGTCCCGGAACAGCTCCCGGAGGAAGGGCTCCTCGAAACGGGGCACGTCGGTGCGCCGGACCAGCCCCACCCGGCCGGCCTTCTGCCGGTCCCGCTCCTCGCTGCCGTACTCCTCCACTGCCTCCTCCCAGCGGATGGCGCCGGCCTGGAGGCGCCGGGCGGCCTCGTCCAGCCGGTCGTAGAGGCGCCGGCGCCCGGCGTCGGTCAGGGCCTTGCCGGTGGCGGGATCCACCAGGGGCAGGCGGATCCAGGAGACCTCCAGCTCGCCGAAGAACTCGGGCACCGAGCGGAGCATGTGCTGGCGGAGGCGCTGGGTGGGGAAGCTCTCGGGTTGCTCGGCCAGGAGCCGGGCCCGCCACTCGATCTCGATGCCGTGGGCCGCCAGCACCCCCTCGGGGGGCAGGCGGGAACCGTGGTCCCGGGCCCAGGCCGCCGCCTCCCGGAGGAGGGCGTCGCGCTCCACCTCGGGGACACCGGCCTTCGTCACCGCCAGGAGGTTGCTGAAGTGGCGGACCTGGTCGGTGAAGCGGGGCGAGGCCAGGTAGATGCCCCGGTAGCCGGGATCCTCGACCACGGTCCGGGGCAGGGTCGGATCGTAGCGGCCGATGGCCGCCAGGACCTCCCGGGCGCTCCACTCCCGGCCGTCCTGGACCAGGACGGTCGCGGCCAGGGGATCGGCGACTGGTTCCTGCAGCAGCGGCGCCAGGGTCAGCGCCAGGAGAGGGATGGACATGGCTTTCCTGCCTCCAGTTGCAGGAACAGGGGGCGCCCATCGTACCCTGGCGCCGTGCCGGTTCCCGCGAGCCTCGTTGCCGCCACCCGGGCCCTGTTCGCCGCCCTCGACGGCGCCGCCGGCCCGCCCCGACTCTTCTTCGCCCCGGGCCGGGCCAACCTCCTGGGTGCCCACATGGACTACAACGGCGGCGTCGTCCTGCCGGTGGCCCTGTCCCGGGGCACCTGCCTGGCCCTGGCGCCCCGCCGGGACCGGCGCCTGCGCCTGGTCTCCTCCAACTTCCCGGAGGCGCCGGTGGAGATGGAGCTGGCGGAGCTGCGCCCCCGGCGCACCAGCAGCTGGTCCACCTACCTGGAGGGGGCCCTGTGGGCCGCCCAGGAGACGTGGGGCGAGCTGCCGGGCCTGGACGTGGCCGTCTGCGCCGACCTGCCCATGGCCCGGGGCCTCTCCTCCTCGGCGAGCATCGAGTGCGTGGCGGTCTACGCCGCGGCCCGGATCCTGGACGCCCCGGCCGCCCCCGACGAGATCGTCCGCCTGGCCCACCGGGCCGAGAACGAGTACGTGGGGGTGCGCTGCGGGATCCTCGACCAGGCGGCCATCGTCCTGGCCCGGGAGGACTCGGTGCTGCTCTTCGACTGCCTGAACCTGAACCGGGAGCACCTGCCCCTGGACCACCAGCGGGCGGCCATCGCCGTCATCGACAGCGGCATCCAGCGGGAGCTGGCCAGCTCGGCCTTCAACCAGCGGGTGGCCGAGTGCACCCGGGCCCTGGCCATCCTCCAGGAGGTGCTGCCCGGCCTGACCTGCCTGCGGGAGGTGCGCTGGGCCGACTTCGAGGCCCATCGCGGCCGGCTCTCCGAAGTCCTGCAGCACCGGGTCGCCCACGTGGTCGGCGAGGCGGAGCGCACCGAGGAGGGGGCCGAGGCCCTGCGCCGGGGCGACCTGCACGCCTTCGGCCGGACCGTCCGGGGCAGCCACGAGTCCCTCCGGGACCTCTACGAGGTCTCGACCCCGGAGCTGGACGCCCTGGCCGCCGCCGCCTGGGGGGCGCCCGGCTGCTATGGCGCCCGGCTCACCGGCGCCGGCTTTGGCGGCTGCATCGTCGCCCTGGTGGACCCGGGCGAGGCGCCGGGCTTCGAGCAGGCGGTGCTGGCGGGCTACGAGGCGGCCACGGGGCGACGCAGCGAGGTCCTCTGGTTCGCCCCCGCCGGGGGCCCCTGCGAGCTGCCGTCGCCGGCTTGAGCTGCCCCCCCCGTGGGAGGGGTCAGCGGGCCGGCGCGGCCACCGGCAGGAGGGCCTCCATCCAGCCCAACTGCCGGGTCTTCAGGACCAGGCCGGGCCCTCGGGGCGTGAGACCGTTGGCCCGGGCCACCTCCGCGAGCCGGGCCAGGGCCGCCGCGGGCTCCAGGTCCGCCACCTGGCTCCAGCGCAGCCACGCTCCCCCCCCAAGCTCCTCCCGGACCACGCCAGGCGGCAGGGAGCCTGGCTTCGCCCCCCCCCGAAGGAGAACCACGGCCCGGCGCTCGGGGGCGGCGTCGACCTGCTGCCAGACGCCGGGCAGGACCAGGTCGGCCTCCCGGAGAGGCACCGCCCAGTCCCCGGGCCAGGGCCCCCG
The DNA here is from genome assembly GCA_964389745.1 of uncultured Planctomycetales bacterium. GTDB lineage: Bacteria > Planctomycetota > UBA1135 > UBA1135 > UBA1135 > CAYMFV01. The sequence goes on from CAYMFV010000030.1 coordinate 13,918, forward strand.
GAGCACCGCCGTGGCGGGGCGGCGGACCAGGGCGATCTCCTCCCGGCTGCCCTCCCGGGCGCCGCCCGGCGCCAGGACCCTGGCGCTCCAGTCCTCCTCCGCCTCGGGGCCGGTGGCCGGGGGCCGGAAGGCCCGCTCCAGGAACAGGACGCCGGGCTCCACCAGCTCCAGGTGCTCCTCCAGGGAGCCATCTCCCTGGGCCCAACGCCAGCGATGGGGGACCAGGCGACCGTCCCGGAGGGGGCGCCAGTTCCCGAGTTCGACCCGGCTCGGGCCGAGCTCCAGGCGCCGGGGGAGGTGGTCGGGGCCGAGGAGCAGCCGGCCGGTCTCGCCACCCGGGCCGGTGAACTCCAGGCGTCGCTCCCCGCCTTCGGCCTCCTCCCGGGGGCGATCCAGGACCTCCCGCAGCTCCCAGGGCAGGCGCAGGACCGTCCAGCGCAGCCAGCACTCCCGGGCCAGGACCGCGGCGTCGTATTCCCGCCACTCCCCGGCCCCGGCGGGGCGCACCCAGGCGTGCCCGGGGTCGGCCAGGAGGAAGACGTTGGCGCGCTGCCCGTCGCCCACCTCGTAGCGCAGGCGGGCGGGGCCGCCGAGGATGGCCCGCCCGCGCTGCTCCACCACCTTGCCTCCCGGAAGGGTGAAGCGCAGGCGGGCCTCGAGCCGGAAATGGCGGAAGGGACTGGCCGGCGGCTGCACGGGCAGGTGCATGGCCGCCGCCACCGCTGCGGAACCCGCGGGCTCCAC
>CAYMFV010000031.1:0-14468 GCA_964389745.1 uncultured Planctomycetales bacterium
TGGATGGAGAACGGCATCCCGATCTGTCGAGGCCTGGACGCTGTGCGAAAAAAAACAGTTGCGTTCATCGCGGCGCATGGCTAGGAGAGAGCATAAGCCCGGTGGCGGCTCCTGCTTCCCGAGTCATCTTTCCGAGGTCGAGTGGTGATGCGGAACCCCACGCGTGGATCTGTTCTTCCGTTGCTGGTCCTGGGCAGCGCCGGCTTGCTTCTGGCCGGAGACGAGCCGGGCAGCGAGATCACCCCGTTCCACCGGCTGGCCGGCTCGGTGCCGCTGCTGACCGACGGGTTTGCCGACTGGCCGCTGTGTACGATGGAGAGCCGTGTGGAGACCCTGCCACCCTTCTTCGGTGTGACCCACTGGGGCCCGGCCTCGATTGAGGGGGCGAGTGGCTGTCGGAGCTGCGGCGGTGCCCGCAAGTTCTCTGGGAGTCCGGAGACGGCTGGCCTGGGCATTGCCCTGGCGCCTCCGCACGACTTCAGCTCAGACACGGGCCAGCTCCCGCCTCCGGGAAGAGACCACGCCTTCGTGATGGCGACGACCGGGGAGGTAGTCTACACCGAGACCGACTTCGTGATTCCGGGGGTCGGCTTCGATCTGCGCTGGACACGGACCTATCGAAGCGCCTACGAGTACGACGGCGAGATGGGCTATGGCTGGGACTACAGCGCCCAACTCTTCCTGTACGAGCTCAGCACTGGCGACGTCAACGCCTACCTGGGCACGGGCCGAGTCAACGACCGCTATATCTACGACAGCCAGAGCGGGTACTACACGAGCCCGGAGGGCTTCTTCGACCAGCTGACGAAAGGGACCCGGCCGTCGAACCACCCGACCTTCCCGAATGACCCCTACTTCACGAAGACCGAGAAGAACGGCGTGGTGTGGGAGTTCGACCTGCTCTACGACGGGGCCAAGGATGTCTACGGCTGTACGAAGATCGAAGACCCCTTTGGCAACACGATCACCTTTGCGTACGGCAACGTCGGGCTGAGCACCTTCTACCTGGACAGGATCACAGACACCGAAGGGCGGGATGTTACGTTCACGCGCAGCGGCGGAAGGATCACGCAGGTCACGGTGTCCAACAGCGCGGAGGGTGACTATGGCAACCTGACGATCGACTACACGTACACCGGCAACAACCTGACCAAGGTCGAGAGGCACTACACGCGGCAGAGTGATGGTGGCTCCAAGGTCAGGCCGTACACGGAGTACACCTACCTGTCGACGGGCATCTACGACGAGGACCTGGACCTGGTCAAGGACTGCGGGACGACCGTGCTGGACTTCGACTACAGCGCCTACGATACGACGATCGACCGGTGCACGAAGGTGACGGGGGCGGACAGCGAGACCTACAGCTACTCGCACGACCAGAGCGATGCGAACGACGACTGGACCGAGTACACGGACCCGTGGGGCCAGCAGCGGGACTACGTCTATGAGGACCTGGCGAACGATGACCGCACGGTGGCCAAGGTACGGGAGTGGTTGGAGGACAAGGATGGGAACGACCTGACGAGTTCGACCGACACCATCATCACGCGCAACTGCGACTGCGGCCAGATCACCGAAATCGAGTACTCGGACGGGAGCAAGGAGCTGTGGAGCTACGACAGCTACGGCAACGTGACGGAGTACAAGCGCCGGAGCAAGAACTACCCGACGGACGCGGACTTGGTGAAGAAGTGGACCTATGACAGTTTCGCTAACGGCTGCCGGATGCTGACGAGCAGTGGCTGGGTGAGGGCGGAGAGCAACCCGTCGGCGAAGGTGACGTGGACGTGGAACGCGGACCTGACGCTGCAGAAGGTGGCGTGGCCGAGCGTGACCACGGGCCAGCCGAGCAGCCAGACGATCGAGTGGTCTTACACTTGGTACTCGGACGGGCGGCTGAAGACGGTGACGCAGCCGGCAGGGGAGAGGTCGGAGTGGACCTACTCCGGCAACAACACCACCCGCACGGATGACCCGGACACGGGCGGACTGCAGCGCGCGTTTCTGACCGAGCGGGACGTCATGGGGCACGTGACGGCGATGCAGGACCCGGCCCAGACGAGCAGCTACCGCTGGGAGTACACCGTGACGCCGGATGGCCGGGTGCTGAAGGCGGAGGGCCCGAACGGCCAGGAGACGAAGTTCACCTATGACCTGCGTGGCCGCAAGACCAAGGACGACCGGCTGTTGGTGAGTGGGACGAGCACGCGGGTGGAGACCAGCTACTCGGTGAGCGCCGGCGGGGTGGTGACCGAGGTGAAGGCGGACAGCGCTTCGGGCGGGCTTGGAGCGTCGAGCACCTACGAGATCGACTACACCAACCGCACCACGGAGTCCCTGGACCCGGACGACTACGGGACTCGGACGACCCTGGGCTATGGGAGCTACGGGCTGCCGTGGAAGATCGACAATTCGAATGCCTCGACGACCTACACCCTCGTGAAGACGCTGGAGCGGGGCACCATGGGGCGGGTGACGGCCGAGGTCCTGCAGGACGGTCGGCGGGTCGAGCATGTCTATGACGGCTATGGCCGCCGGACGAGGACGAAGACGGACCTCCCGAACAGCAAGCAGCGGGAGACGGTGCTGACGCTGAAGGCGTGGGGCGCGGTTGAGAAGCGCGAGGTCAAAGTGGGCACCAAGGTCTACGCGAGCAGGCTGTACTACTACGATGAGGCCAACCGGCTCTGGAAGGAGATCGAGGAGGACCCGGAGGAGACCCTGGCGGACCGGGTCACGCAGTACGAGCGCGATGCCAACGGCCGGGTGGCCAAGCGCACCGACCCGAGGAACTCGGTCTGGGAAACGCAGTGGGATGACGTCGGCCGGGTGAGCAAGACCATCGAGCCGGCAGTCAACAGCGGCAAGAACGAGGTCCGTTACAGCTACAACGACAGCACGCGGACGACGACGATCACCCACCACGACTACGACACGGATGCGCAGAGCTACACGGACTACGTGGTCGAGCAGGTGCGCGACTACTCAGGCCGCGTGACGAGCGTCAAGGACAAGGGGAGTGGCTCGGTATACCGGACGGTGACCTACACCTATGATGAAGGTGACCGCAGAACGAAGCGGACCTCGGACCTCGGCTACGAGACCAAGTGGGAGTACGACGCGCTGGGCTGGCAGACGAAGGAGACGAAGCCGGTGGACAGCGACCAGGTGCCGGCCCTGGTAGCGCCGACGCAGATTGCCTACACGCTCGGAGGCAGACGCGAGACGGTGACCGACGCCAACGGCAAGAAGACGAAGTGGGAGTACAACTCCTTTGGACAGGTGACCAAGGTCATCTATAACCAGGGCGGAACGGACGAGGACATCTACATCTACTCCTATACCGACGGCCGTCTGGACACCATCACGCATCCCCTGGGCGACACCCTGGCGCACGCCTATGACGATGGCGGCCGGCTGGTGGCCATCACCATCACCAAGGGATCAAGCGGCCTGATCGGCCCTGACCGGGTGGTCTTCGTCTACGACGACATGGACCGCGTGACCAGCGGCAAGACCCAGGCGAGCGACGGCCAGGGCGGCTACACTGACTTGACGGCCGTGACCCGGGCGTACAATGGCTTTGGCGAGATGGACTCCGAGACCCAGTACGGGAGCCGGACCTTCACCTTCACCCACGACGCCATGGGTGCGGTGAAGAAGGTCAGCTTCCCAAGCGGCGGGCCGGTGATGGAGGTGGAGTACGTCTATGATGCGGCTGGCCGGGTGGACGAGGTCAAACGCAAGCTGTCGGCGGACGTGGAGGGGGTTGGGACGCCGACGCTGACGAGCTGCGCGACACTTGAGTATGCCGGACACCGGGAAATAGAGCGGGTGCAGAGTCCCTATGACCTGACGCGAACGCAGACATGGTCGACGTGGCGGGAGCCGGTGATCCTGAAGTACGAGGAGACCTCCACGAGCACGCTGCTGACGGGCCTGCACTGCTACTGGGACGACGATGGCAGGATGGTGGTGCGGGAGCGGATGCACGACGACGGTGGCACCAAGTGGGGAGAGGTTTTCCGCTACGACGAGATGGACCGGCTGGTGACGATGTGGCGGAACGTAGCGGGCCCGGCGAGCTTCACGAGCACGGACCCGGCGGACGCGACGGACACTTTCGACGACAAGATGGAGTACGTGCTGGGGAAGGTGTACGAGCGGGACAAGACCAAGGTGACGCCGGACAGCGGCTCGACGACGACCACCGAGTACACGAACAACGACTTCTACCAGTACACGGACGTGGGTGGCACGGCGTGGACGTGGGACGACAACGGCCAGCTGACGGACAACGGCGGCTGGGCATTCAGCTGGACGGCGCTGGGGCAGCTCGCGGAAGCCGACCCAGACACGGGTACGACGCGGGAGTACCTGTACGACGCTTTCGGACGGCGGGTGGAGACGACGGTCGGGAGTGCGGTGTCGAAGTACATCTACGTGGGCTGGCACATGGTCGGTGAGCACGACGGCACGGCTTGGCTGTGGCACGAGGTGCCGTTGCCTGGCGAGGGCATGCTGGAGCACGTGGCGCTGGACACGAACGACCTGGACGGTGACCAGGACACGGACGAGTACCGCGGCTATGCGGTGCACGAGGACTACCAGGACACGGTGTGGGGGCTGAGCGATACGGATGGGGATCTGGTGGAAAGGTATCGGTATCGCGAGCCTTATGGCGACAACTACGCGGAGGACGGAAGCGATGCCCGTGTTGGAGACTACGCGTCCGACGCCTACGAAGCAAAGCGCCTCCATGGGGGCGTGGTCAGCGAGGCACTCGAGGTCTACGACTTCCGCAGCCGGTGGCTCGACCCGGAAGTCGGAGGCTGGCGATCTCGCGACCCTCAGGGTGTGAGTGACTCTCCGAACCTGTATCAGGCATTCTGGAGTCGGCCGCTCTCCGTTACAGATCAGTCGGGCAGCAAGATCATTCCGTGTCCTGGGGCAATCGGTGGGGAGATCGGCAAGGGATCTTGCAGGGTGACTGTAAGCGTTGGCTTCTTGGAGACCGTTCTACCGTGGCTCTGGCTCCGTCCGTGGGACAAGGCCCGGGAGCGATGTCAGAAGCAGCTGGAGAAGGCGATTAAGAAGAACGTGGCTGGCAGATTCAAGTGCGCCAAATGCACGCAGCATCAATTGGGTTGCCCGCTGTTTGTCCATGTTCTGGAAAGCGACTTGAAGAGAGCTCTTAGAGATGGGTCGTGCAGATGGTGGGAAAGCGGTCCGCCCGGACCGAAGAGGGTTACTATCGAATGCAAGAGTGTCCCCTTCGCGGCCATCTTCGAGTGCAAGGATGTCCACAAGCAGCAGTGATGGTCCACGGCAGAAGGAGAGCTCGGGCGACTGAGGTGCGCTCCCCGTTGCAAAGGCAGGAAACCGATTGCCACCATGCAGGAGTCCGAGCACCGACGATGAGGTTGTGAAGGTGAGACACAGTAGGCTTCTGAGTGTAGGTCTTGCGAGTGCGCTGGCAGCCTGCATGCTTGCGCTGGTTCTCCTTTCCAATTGGCCCGGGTCCGGAGTGGCAAGTCCTGATACTCGTGCCACGAATGGCCACGAGGGGGCTGTTGGTGCCGGCTATTCAAAGGGCGATGGTGGGAGGACAAGCGTCGCAACATTGCGCGATACTCCAGAGAACGGGCGGGCCGAGGATGATGCAGCCGCAGAGCGCCTGGCCAGCTTCATCGAGGTAATCGTCCGCGCACGAAGGTCAGGATCCCCCGTGCCGGGCGCGAAGATAGAGATCGTCGTACGAGAGGATCCTGGCTCTGAAGATAGACGGATCGGCCCAGACTATACGGATGAGAAAGGCTACATAAGAGTCCCAGTCCCAGCAGGCTGTCAGATATCGGTGATCGCTCGAAGAACAGACACCAATGATGTCCAGGTGAGTTACCAGAGGCCACTAAGCCCAGGAGAATCGAGGACAGTCGTCGTTCTGCTTGGCCCGCAGAGACGGGAGGCGTTCTATGGTCGGCTGATTCCGAAGGATGGAACGTGGGACGTGGTGACACAGACGGAGCTGCGAGTTCTTGAATACGGGAGGGCGACGAAGGCGGTGATAGCGGATTCAACAGGCTTGTTCCATGTCGACTTCGAGCCAGACAAGGAGGCCCTTGTACTGATCGAGGTTGAGGGACATGCGCCCATCGCCGTGGCGCCGACCCGTGGGCACGCAACTCCCGGAACTGCAATGGAAGTACATCTTCGGCCGGCAGGTCTCCTTACGGGTGTCGTATCGGCTGGTGGTGTCCCGCAAGCGGAGTGCGAGATTGCCGTCAGAACCGATCCCATCGATCTCGCGTACCCCGAGGGTTCTCCATGTCCTGGTGTGCATCGGTGGGATTGGAACAGGCGGGTCTCTTCCGCCGCCGATGGTTCCTACCGACTTCCTGACCTGCCGCCCCATGTGCCGCTCTTGTTGACATACGAATCTCGAGGGGAACAGCCCGTTGTCTTCGATTCGGTCGTCTTGGATGAAGGGGAGCATAGGGTTCTCTCGCTTGACATCGGCGCCTGTTCGCGAGTGTTCGGTGTCGTCAAGGACCAGGCCGGGGAACCTGTTGCCGGAGTGAGGGCGGTACTGTGTACTATGGAAGACCGGTTGCCTGGGAGGTATCAAGATGGCGCCGTAGTGTACCTTCAAGATCTTGACTTCAGCGTTCGCAGAAGCAGTCTCACGGACGTCGCGGGCCAGTTTGTATTCGCGAATGTAGCTCCAGGAGAATGGCTGATCGGTATTCAAGCGCAGACCGGATCAGGAGTGTCCGACCTCTCCGCAATCGGCAGAGTTGTCAGGGTTGAAGCAGGGGCTGGAGAGAAGCGTGTGGACCTGGCGGCCCATCGGGGGTTGTTTGTTGGAGGACGCGTCGTGTCGCCGGAAGGAGATGGGCTCAGTGGTGCAACCATCATGCTCTCAGGAGAGGAGGGGATGCGTCTCGAAGGGAGTAGCGGTGAGAATGGTGAGTTCGTTGTGGGGCCGCTTCTGGCAGGCCAGTATGCCGCGACTGTCTTCCCACCAGTCGGAGGAGGCGCAGAACGCGATCTTCAGGTACTCGATGGCGTCGCTGTCCATAGTGGAGAGGACGACCTGCTTCTCATCATGAGCTACGGAAGCGCCATTAATGGGTTGGTTTACGCGCCTGGGGGCATCGAGCGGCTGGAGTGCTTTCTGACCGCTCGGTCGCTTGATGGGCGTGGTGGAGCCGCTACTGCTGTGGCAACGCCGTCGGGAGGAAGGTTCTCGATAGGTGGTTTGAAGGCGGGCACGTATTGCTTGTATGCAGTCGCGGATGGTCGATGGATGGGGGTAGCAGCTGGCTTGGTGCTGGTCGACGACCATGACCTGGAAGGTGTCAGGGTCGTGTTGGAGCCAGGTACTCAGCTCGTGCTCTCATACTCTGGTGGACCTTCCAGCCTGGCAGTAGAGCTTGTTTACCTGGACCATGTCTTCGCGAGGAATGTGCTCCAGTGCAATGTGCCTTGGACTCTTATGGTGCCTTCCGGGAGCTTGAGGATAAGACTGCAAACAGTGGAAGGCGGTCACGTCGTGGCAGAGCGGGAGATCAGGATCGAGCCCGGTGAGAGGCTAGGAGTGAGGATGGAAGTGGACATGTGAGTCTCTGCCCTTGGTTGTGTATCACGTGTCGATGGACACGCATCTTCACGCGGTCATGGGACATCCAGTGATGCGCACTCCTGGCGTGCAAGGATCGGTTGGAAGGGGCGCTGGGGCCCCCGAGGACCCGGGGCCGGGCGATGGCGCCGGTCGGCCTTGATGGAGGGGGCCTACTGGATGGTGCTCATGCCGACGTTCGAAACCTTGCCGTACTGGGCCGCCTGCACCCACACGGTCAGGCCGGCCGCGCCGGCCGGGATCGGCAGGCTCCAGTCCACGGCTCCTGCCTTGTTGGTGATGGTCGGGCCGGCGACCTGCACCGGCTTGGACAGGCCGAGAGTGATGTTGAGGACAGGCACTGGCGTGGTGCCCGGTCCGGCAAGGCTGCAGGCGAGCCAGGCGGCGACGAAGGGGTCGTAGCCCGTCGCGGAGAAGGTGGCGGACTGGCCAGCGACCAGGGGATCAGGCGCGAAGGTCAAGCGGACCGCTTCCAGGCCCTCGACCTTCGCCACGAAAGCGTCGGCCACGCTGCCGTTGTAGCTCAGGTCCGGGCCGGCCGTCACCGGGAAGGTGGCCTCGTCCGAGCTGGTCCACCCGGTGACGTAGGCGCTCCCCGAACCGTCCACGGCGATGGCGTAGCCGACGTCAGTCCACATCCCGCCGATGTAGCCGCAGTAGTCCAGCCCCAGGCCAGTGGCAGCCACCCGCGCCACGAAGACGTCGCCAAAGCCGTTGTAGGTCAGGTCCGGTCCCACGACGACGGGGAAGGTCGCGTGGGCCGAGTAGGTCCATCCGGTGATGAATGCGTTCCCCTGAGCGTCCAGAGCCACCGCCCCGCCGCCATCGTCGACAGCGCCGCCGATAAAGCCGCAGTAGTCGAGGGCGGTTCCCGCGGCGTTCACGCGCGCCACGAAAGCGTCGCGACCGCCGTTCTGGGTGAGGTCGGGCCCAAGGAGCACCGGGAAACTGAGCTCGTCCGATGCGGTCTCGCCCGCGATGGTGGCGTTGCCAAAGCTATCCACGTCGATGCCGTAGGCGACCTCGTCGTCCGCACCGCCGACGTAGCCGCAGTAGTCGAGGGCGGTCCCCAGGGCGTTCACGCGTGCCACGAAAGCGTCCCCGCCGACCGCGTAGAAGGTGCTCGAGGACCCGTTGTACGTGAGGTCCGGCCCCACGGCCACCGGGAAGCTCGCCTCGTCGGACTTCGTCCAGCCGGCCACGTAGGCGTTCCCCTGGGGGTCCACCGCGATGCCGCCCGGCTCCTCGTTGTGGGACCCGCCGATGTAGCCGCAGTAGTCGAGGGCGGTTCCCCGGGCGTTCACGCGCGCGACGAAGACATCAGGCCTGTAGTTGCCGACACCCCCGTTGTAGCTGAGGTCTGGGCCGACGAGCACCGGGAAGCTCGACTCGTCGGACAGGGTCTTGCCCGTGACGTAGGCGTTTCCGAAGGCATCGAGCGCCACACCGACACCGCCGTCGTCGGCCGCCCCGCCGATGTAGCCACAGTAGTCGAGGGCGGTGCCCTGGGCGTTGACGCGCGCCACGAAGGCATCCCCAGCGCCGTTGTAGCTCAGGTCCGGGCCGACAACAACCGGAAAAGTGCTCTCGTCCGACGACGTGAGACCCGTCACGTAGGCGACGCCCTGGTCGTCCACCGCGATCCCGTGACCGCTCTCGATGCCGGAGCCGCCGATGTAGCCGCAGTAGTCGAGGGCGGTGCCCTGGGCGTTGACGCGCGCCACGAAGGCGTCGGATTGCGCCCCCGAAGGGCCGCCGTTGTGCGTGACGTCGGGCCCGACCGTCACCGGGAAGCTGGTCTCGTCGGAGTCCGTGATGCCCGTCAGGTAGACGTTCCCGAGCCGGTCCACGGCAATGGAGTACCCGTAGTCGGGGGCGACACCGCCGAGGTAGCCGCAGAACAGGAGGATGGCAGGGTCGAGGACGAGCGTCTGCTCGTGGTCATAGGCGCCGATCTCGAAACTGCAGGGGAAGGTGCCGTTCTCCGTCGCCGCGCCCAGGGCATAGCGGATGGCGACCGACCGCCTTTCCCCATCGATGTCCTGCCAGGCGACCGGCGCGCCGTCCTCGAAGTCCCCGCCACCCGTAGAGACGTGCAGCGCCCCTGACTGGTCAACCGCCAGGCCGGACACGCCGCGCCAGGCGAGGCGGATCTGCCCGGGATCGGCACCCGGCCCGACGATGAACTCGTACTTCAGCTCGCTCGTCGAGCCAGAGTAGACCAGGTCGATCCCCGGCCACAGGTCGCGGTAGGCGATGCTCCGGAAGGTGGGGAGACCGGTGTGCCAGTCCTCCCGCGGACCCGTGAAGTAGCTGAATGTGGCCGCCTGGCGATCCAGGCCCACGGGCGCGACGCCCGGGCGGGCACCCACGAAGTCCAGCTTGACGACCCAACGGGAGGCCGGATCGCCGGCGTCCTCCTGCGGGCCGCCCTTGAGGGCGATGGTGACGCCAGCCGACGTGAAGAAGAGCGTCCTGTCCGCGCCCTTGACGTAGAAGGAAACGCGTTCATCGTCCACCTGCCCCTGGTTGGGGACGAAGTAGAGCGGGAGCGCGCCCAGGGCCGGGGGAGCCTGAGCAGGCGCCTTCCCGGCGAGGATGGGAGCGAGGAGGAAGGCGAGGAGGAAGGTAGGTCGGAAGCGGAGGTCCATGGCATCTGAGCATGCCATAGCCGTCCCCAGGTCCTCTTGACGCCCTTCTCCGGCATTCTCGAGGGTTCCTCAGCGGGCGCCGGCGCGAAGCCCGTCGCCATCGGTTGCCTCGCCCAGGGCTCGAGGCCAATCCTACCCCACGGCCATCAGGGCCGGGGCGCCCCCCGTGCTGGACCATCTCGAATACTCGCCGGAAGCGCTCCTGGGCGCCGCGCCTGCTCGGCGAGGGGCAGGCCCTCCGCCGCCCAGCCGACGAGGTCGCGGTCCCGGTCCAGGAGGAGGTCCAGGGCGGGCACGGCCAGCACGAGCTGCTCCCGCGGCGCCACGAACATGGATGGGCTGGTCTGGCTCGCGGGCGGGTCGAGGCCGGATCGCGTCCCCAGGTTCCCCGTGCGGCTGCGCTCGAAGCGCAGCAGAGAGACCCGGGCCTGGCGATGGAGGAAGCTGCGCAGCTCCTGGTGCATCTCCACCACGAGGGCTTCGATGCGGGTCATGGGGGTCCATGGCTGCAAGACTGGCTGCCGGTCAAGGGGAACCCGCCAGGGCAGCAGCCAGGGCGGCCACCGTCGCCGGCGCGTGTCCCTCGGCCCGGTTGTTGGCGAGGATGAAGGCGGTGGCGTTGCGCTGGACGGCGCGCCGGGCGAGGCGCAGGGCGTCGTCCCGCATCTCCGGCATGGGCTCCTGGAGGCGGTCGTAGGGCTGGAAGCGGTCCACGGCCTCGCGGTAGGCCAGGCCTCGTGGGGTCAGCAGGCGGCAGACGAAGAAGGGGGCCTGCAACCCGCCGGCCGCCGCCGCCGCCCGCATCTGCTCCAGGAGCCGGGGCATGTGCGTCCAGTGGGTGAAGCAGTGGGTGGCGCCGTGGCGGTTGAGGACCTGGAAGTAGTCCTCCTGGAGCAGCTCGGGGTCCCGCACCTCCGCCGCCAGCCGGAGGCCGGCGCCGGTGACGGCGGCCAGGAAGGTGTCCAGGCGCTCCAGGAAAGCGCCCCCCCCCAGCTCCCGGAGGAGCCCGGGAGGGAACTGGAGGACGATGGCGCCGGTGTGGGCCCGGACCTCCGGGTCGGCGTGGGCGGCGACCACCACTCGCCGGAAGAGCGTCGCGTCCAGGAAGTCGGGGTTGCGCTGGCCGGCCCGGGGCCCGTAGCGGCGGTGCCGGGGCCAGCGGGGCACCGTCAGGGCGTTCCAGGCCTTCTCCACCCAGGGGAAACCCGCCGGGAGCTGCCCGGCCCGGCGGCGCAGGTCGCCGGCGTCGGGTGGCTGGTAGAAGGTGTAGTCGAAGCCGACCGTCCGGAACCACGGCCACCGGGCGTACTCCTCCAGGCAGTGGTTGCGGAAGTCCCGCTCGGTCCGGTACCAGCGCCGGTAGACGCTCCCCTTCCAGCCCGGGTAGATCCAGGAGCTGGTCCCCAGGAGCACCTGGGGAGGCACCCGATCGGGGTCCGGAGCCGGGTCGCCCACCGTCGCTACTCCAGGCCGAACCAGACCGCCGCCAGCATGGCCAGGATCGCCACCACGTAGAGCTCCAGGAGGACCGGCACGACGAAGCGCAGCCAGCGCTGGTAGGGGATCCGCGCCAGGCCGAGCATGCCCATGAGGAGGGCGTTGGTGGGCACGATCATGTTGGTGAAGCCGTCCCCGAACTGGTAGGCGAGGACCGCGGCCTGGCGGCTGACGCCCACCAGGTCCGACATCGGCGCCAGGATGGGCATGGTCACGAAGGCCTGGCCGGAGCCGGACGGGATGAAGAAGTTGCAGGCGCTCTGGACGCCGAGCATGCCCAGGGCGGCGGGCGCCGGGCCGAAGTGGCCCAGGGGGCCGGCCATGCCGTGGATGACCGTGTCGATGACCTTGCCCTCGGAGAGGACCACCTCGATGGTCCGGGCGAAACCGATGAGCAGTGCCGTGGTGGTCATCTCGGCGGCCCCCCGGCAGAACTCCCGGGCGACCCGGTTCGGCGACAGGCGGCCGATGGCTCCGGCCAGGAGACCGAGGGCCAGGAAGATGCCCGACAGCTCGGTGAGGTACCAGCCCCAGCGCTTCACGCCGACCACGAAGAGGGCGATGCCGGCGACAGCGACCAGCAGCACCAGGGCCCGGGCGCGGGTGAAGCGGGTGTCCTCGGGGAACTCGAAGCCCGAGGCGTAGTCCACGTCCCGGACCAGGCTCCGGGAGGGATCGGCCTTGACCCGCCGGGCGTAGCGCAGGACGTGGAAGATGCCCACCGCCAGGCACACCGCCCAGAGCAGCCAGCGCACACCCTGGGCCGAGGCGGGCTCCAGGCCGGCGATGTCCTGGGCGATGAGGACTGTGAAGGGGTTGAGGGCGGCGCAGCCATAGCCGACGCCGGCGGCCACGTAGACGATGCCCATGGCCACCACCGCGTCCATGCCCAGGGCCAGGCACATGGTGACCAGGATCGGGATGAAGGGCATGTACTCCTCGGCCATGCCGATGGTGGCGGAGCCGAGGGCGAAGAGGGCCATCATCACCGCCACCAGGAGGACCGGCGTGCCCGAGGAGCGGCGGATGGCGGCGCCGAGGACGGCGTCCACCGCCCCGGTGGCCCGGATGATGCCGATCACGCCCCCGACCAGGAAGACGAAGAAGATGATCTCCGAGCCGGCCTCCAGGCCCTTGGGGACCAGGGTCAGGAAGGCGTACCAGGGCAGGGGGGCGGCCTGGACGGCGTGGTAGGTCCCGGGGATGACCTTCCGCCCCTCCCGGGCGAACTCCCCGGCCGGCAGCAGCCAGGTGGCCACCTGGGCCAGGACGATCATCGCGAAGATCAGGACCAGGGCGTCGGGGAAGCGCGACCTCCTCATGCCCCCAGGATGAGGGCCGCGAGGCCGTGCGTCACCCATCCGGCCAGCCAGGCCGCCGTCAGGGTGTAGGCCAGGGCGAAGAGGGGCCAGCGCCAGGTGCCCGTCTCCCGGCGCATCACCGCCAGGGTGGAGGTGCAGAGCAGGGCATAGATGTAGAAGGCCAGGAGGGCCAGGGCCCCGGGCAGGTCCAGGGGGGCGCGGCCGGTCTCCGGGTCCGGGGAGCGGAGGATGACGCCGAGACCGCCCTCGGCGGGGCCGTCGCCGTGGGCATAGACCTGGGCCAGGGTGGAGACCATGACCTCCCGGGCGGCGAAGGAGGCGAGGATGCCGACGTTGATCTCCCAGGTGAAGCCCAGGGGGGCGAAGACCGGGTCCACCGCCTTGCCGATGGCGGCGGCGGCGCTGTGCTCGATGACCGCCCGCCGGGCCTCGGCGGGGTCGGCTCCGGGGGGGGGCTGCCGGGGGGGGAGGTTGAGGAGGGCCCAGAGGAGGACCGAGGCGGCCAGGATCACCGTGCCCGCCCGGCGCAGGAAGAGCCGGGCCCGCAGCCACACCTGGAAGAGCACCGACTTCAGGCTGGGGAGGCGGTAGGGCGGGAGTTCCAGGTAGAAGGGCAGGGTCCGGCCCCGGAGGAGGCCGCGCTGGAAGAGGGCGGCGAAGAGCAGGGCGCTGACGGCGCCGGCGAGGTAGAGGCCGAGGAGGGTCAGGCCCTGGAGGGTGAGGGGGCCGAGGACCGGCCGGGGGGGGATGAAGGCCGTGATGAGGAGGGCATAGACCGGCAGCCGGGCCGAGCAGGTGGTCAGGGGGGCGACCAGGATGGTGGCCAGGCGCTGGCGGGGCGAGGGGATGGTCCGGGCGGCGAGGATGCCCGGCACCGCGCAGGCGTAGGAGGAGAGCAGGGCGATGAAGCAGCGGCCCTCGAGGCCCACCCAGCCCATCAGGCGGTCGACAACGAAGGCGGCCCGAGCCATGTAGCCGCAGGCCTCCAGAAAGAAGATGAGGGTGAAGAGGAGGAGGATCTGGGGCAGGAAGACCATCACCGCGCCGACCCCCCGGAGGATGCCGTCGGCCAGGAGGCGGACCGGCCAGGCATCTGGCAGCGTGGCCAGGAGGGCGTCGGCGGCGCCGTCGAAGAAGCCCTGGAGGAGATCCATGGCCGGCGCCGCCCAGGTGAAGATGGACTGGAAGAAGACGGCGACGAAGGCGAGGAAGACCAGGGGGCCGGCCACCGGGTGCAGGAGGACGGCGTCCAGGCGACGGGTCAGGGTGCTGGGCTCGGGGCGCACCCGGCGGCAGCGCCGGAGGAGCTCGTCGGCCCAGGCGAAGCGCTCCTCGGGGGTCGCTGGGGGGGGGGTG
>CAYMFV010000032.1:0-14370 GCA_964389745.1 uncultured Planctomycetales bacterium
CGTTTCGGGCGTGCCCGTCTTCGCCCTGGAGTATCTCGGGCGCAAGGGCCCGGGCCCGGGTCTCCGATGACTCCCCCCCCCCTGGCCGAGCGATCGCCCCTGGTCCAGCGCTACCGGGCCCTGGCCGCGGATCCCGTTGCGGTGCGCCTCCTGGCCGCGACTCTCTTCTTCGTGGGCGCCTTCTTCTTCGTCCTCCGCCCCCAGGGCGAACGCCTGCTCGCGGCGCAGCGTGACCTTCGGGAAGCCACCTCGGCGAAGGCGGCCGCCCAGGCCCTGCTCACCCTGACCTCCCAGCGCCAGCTCTACGAGGACCGGATCGCCGGGTCCGAGGACCTGGCGGACTGGCACGGCTACGTCCTGGGGATCCTCGAGCAGGCCGGGGCCGAGCTCGTGCAGATCACCCCACGCCCGTCCACGGGCTACGGCAGCTTCCGCCTGGTGAACTTCGAGATCCGCGCCCGGGGTGGCTACCAGGAGCTCACGGACTTCGTCGACCGGTTGGAACGTGGTCCGCGGCTGATCCGCCTGGAGAAGATGCGCCTCGAGACCAGCTCCCCCGGTCTCTCCCTGCAACTGGAGGTCAAGGGCCTCGTCCGCTCCCAGAAACCCTGACAGCACAGGACTCCGCCATGGAATGGATCAAGCGCAACGCCTTCCTGGTCGTCACCCTCCTCTTCGCCTGGGGCGCATGGCAGCGTTACCAGGCTCCCGGTCCTCTGCTGGCCCAGACGGAGAATGTCGTGCCGACGCTGGCGGCCGCCGATCTGCCCCTGCGCTCCCCCATGGAGGCTGTGCAGATCAGCTGCGACCCCATGTGCCCCCACGCCGAGGCCGCCCAGGGCCAGCCCCCCGGGGGTGCCGTGCCCGTGGTCCTGGAGGCCATCCTCCTCGAGCCCGGTGGCGTGCGGGCGGTCCTTTCCGGCCAGGCCGTGGAGGCCGGCGCCAGGTTGACCGCCATCGACGAGCGCGAGCCCCCGGTCGTGGAGAGCATCTCCGACAAGGGCCTGCGCATCCGCTACCGGGGCCGGAGCTATCGCCTGGACCTGGACCACCAACCCTCGGTATGGCTCCCCGCCTCCTATCGCCGGCGCGACGACGGCGCGACGGCACGTCCGGCCGTGGCCAGGCGCCCGCGTTGAGTGGCACGGAGCATGACGGGCCTCGAACACTCCGGCACCTCCGCCATCCTCGGCTACCTGGCGGCGCGTGACGAGCTGGACCTGAACAGGGCGCGGGTGGCCCTGCGGAGCGACCAGCGCCGCGGCGACCTGCCGGAAGAGGCCCTGATCCGCGCCAATCTCGTCTCGGAGGAGACCATCGCCCGGATCCACGCCGAGGTCCTGAGCCTGCCCTGGCTGTGCCTCGTCCTCAGGGACGGCGAGCCGCACATCCAGGAGATGCACGGCACGGAGGAGGTCGCGGACCGGGGACCCGTCAGCGCCTGCCTGCACCTGCACGATACCGCCGCGGCCATCAGCGAGGTCGTCTGCCGGAAGCGCAAGGTCGCCCCCATCGCCCTGGACGGGGAGGTCCTGGATCTGGCCTGCCTGGACCCCTCCGCCTTCCACGTGGTCGAGGAGGTCCAGCTGCGCACCGGCCTGGTGATCCGGCCCGTGGCGGCCACCCTCTCCCTGGTCGAGAAGGTCGCCGACCTCTTCTTCGGCGAGCGGGACATGGTCCGGGAACTCGTCCGGGAGGTCGAGTCGACGGCCCTGGAGATCCGGCAGGAGGAAGTCACCCTGCCGGCGGACCCGCGGATCATCATCGACCTGGACGGACCGGCGCCGACGGGGCGGGACGGCGACGTCATCAATCTGGTGAACCTCCTGCTGCGCAGCGCGGTCGAGCAGGGGGCCTCCGACATCCACCTGGAACCCTACGAGGAGGGCGTACGGGCCCGCTTTCGCATCGACGGGCGCCTCGTCGAGGTCACGCCGCCACCGGGGCCCCTCTTCGTGCCCGTCATCTCCCGCCTGAAGATCCTGGCCAAGATGGACATCGCGGAGAAGCGGGTGCCACAGGACGGGGCCATCGCCCTGCGCTCGGGCCGGCGCCGGGTCGACCTGCGGCTGTCCACCGTACCCACCGTCTTCGGCGAGAAGATGGTCATCCGTCTCCTCGAGAAGGAGTCCATCCCCGATTCCCTCGACGAGCTGGGCTTCACCGCCGAGCAGGCCGCTGCCTTCATGGAGGCCGCCCGGGCCCGCAGCGGCCTGATCTTCGTCACCGGGCCGACCGGGTCGGGCAAGAGCACGTCGCTCTACTGCTGTCTCAAGCAGATCAACGACCCGAGCAAGAACATCCTCACGGTCGAGGATCCGGTGGAGTACCGCTTCTTCGGGCTGAACCAGATCAACGTCCGCAGCGCCGTCGGGCTCGATTTCGCCACCACCCTGCGCGCCTTCCTGCGCCAGGATCCGGACGTGATCATGGTCGGTGAGGTCCGGGACCCGGAGACCGCCCAGACCTGCATGCGGGCGGCCCTGACCGGCCACCTGGTGCTCTCGACGCTGCACACCAACGACGCCATCCAGGTCATCCACCGCCTGGGTGAGATGGGCGTCGAGCCCTATCTCCTGGGTTCCGCCCTGCGCCTCATCGAGGCCCAGCGCCTGGTCCGGCGTCTCTGCCCGGCGTGCAAGGTGCCGGCCCGGATCCCACCGGAGATGGCCGCCAGCCGCGGGCTCGACCCGGAGCTGGTCTACTACGAGGCCGCCCCGGATGGCTGCCCGCGCTGCCGCGGCCTCGGCTACCGCGGCCGCATCGGTCTCTTCGAGGTGATCCCCATCGCCGACGAGCTGGCCGAGATGATCAGCCGCCGAGCACCACTCGTCAAGATCCTGGAGGAGGTGCGGCGCGCCGGTCATGCCCTCCTGGCCGACGCCGCCCGCATGCGCATGGAGGACGGGACCACGAGCTTCCAGGAAGTGGAGGAGTTGCTGCGGTGACGACATCCCAGTTGGAGCTCGGGGCCACCGAGGTGCCGGTGCGAACACCGGCGCTAACCAGGGTCCGGATGCACGGCCGGATCGCACCGTCGGATGTGCTCGCCTTCTTCCAGCAGCTGAGCACCATGATCGCGGCCGGGACCCAGATCTATGAGGCCATCCTCATCGCCCAGTCCCAGTGCCAGAGCACCCGGCTGAAGTCCGTCCTCGGCCTGATCGCCCGGCGCATCGCCGCCGGCCATCCGCTGCACGAGGCCATGACTGAGCACCGGCGCGTGTTCTCCCGCCAGTGGATCGAGGTGGTGCGCAGTGCCGAGGAATCCGGACAGCTCGAGGAGGTCCTGGATCAGCTGGCTGCCCAGATCGAGCGGGCCCTCGCCTTCCGCAGCAAGATCACCAGCGCCATGTTCTACCCGGCGATGGTCGCCCTGGTCTCGATGCTCTGCGTGGTCGTCCTGATCGTCAAGGTGGTGCCGACCTTCGCCGCCATGTTCCAGGCCTCGGACCGCGCCCTGCCGCCGATCACCGCCTTCGTCCTCGACGCTTCCGACTTCCTGCGGGCCCACGCCCTCCTCCTCCTCGCCGGCGTGGCCGTGGCCGTCTTCCTCCTGCGGCGCTTCCTGGCCAGCCAGGCCGGGCGCTACGTCCTCGAGCGGCTGGTTCTGGCCATCCCGGTGGCCGGGGAGCTGTACGTGGCGGCCAGCATGCAGCGCTTCGCGAACAACGCCGCCCTGCTCCTGAAGGCCGGCCTGCCGATCAACGAGATCGTCGGTTCCCTGGGCGGCATCTTCGGCAACAGCTACTTCTACAGCCGCGCCCTGCAGCAGATCCGCCGGCACGTGGAGCAGGGCGGCGAGCTGGCCACGGCCGTCGAGCGCAGCGGTGTCTTCACCCCCTTCGCCGCCAGCATGATCCGCGTCGGTGAACAGGCTGGCGAGCTCGAACGTGTCCTCGTCAAGGTCGAGTGCTTCTACCGCGGCAAGGTCGAGACCGCGGTGGAGCGCGTCACCCGATCCCTCGAGACGCTCATCATCCTGGTGATGGGCGTGCTCGTGGCGGGCATCCTGCTCGCCATCTACCTGCCCATGTTCTCCATGGCCGGAGGAGCCCACTGAGCATGCTCTACCTCGTCCCCCTCGCCCTCCTCTCGCTGCTGCCTGCCTCGCCCCAGGAGCCCCCTGGCCGTCCGGAGACGGAGCCCGCCCTGGTGACCACGCCCGAGGGCCGGATCACCTTCCACGCCCGGGACCTGCCCCTCGTGGACGCCTTCGCCAACCTGCGCCGGCTCCTCGGACGCAGCATCGTGGTCGCCCCGGACGTGGACGCGACCTTCACCGGCGACCTCTACGACCTGGAACCGGACGCGGTTGTCGCGGCCATCTGCCGGGCCACCGGCCTCACCG
Source organism: uncultured Planctomycetales bacterium (assembly GCA_964389745.1). Classification (GTDB taxonomy): domain Bacteria; phylum Planctomycetota; class UBA1135; order UBA1135; family UBA1135; genus CAYMFV01. The sequence continues at coordinate 4,352 of CAYMFV010000032.1, forward strand.
CCCGGGAGGAGGGCAAGGTGCTCTACATCGAGCGGGCGGTGCCCGAGCACCGGTTGCTGCCGCTGCCCGCCGGGATGGGCGAGGAGGCCGTGAAGCTGGTGCAGCCGCTGCTCTCCGGCAGCGGTGCGGCCAGTGTCACCCGCGTGGGCTCTCGCCAGCTCCTGCTGGTGCGGGATCTCCCCGCCAACGTCGGTCAGGTCGCCAGCCTCCTGGCAGAGCTGGCCGGTGACGCCGGTGGCCCGGAGCTCGCGACCGCGGAGCTGGCCAGCCGCGCCTTCCGCCTGGGCTCCATGCCGGCAGACGCCGCCACCGATCTCGTCCGCGGTCTGCTGGGCTCGGCCGCGCACGTGCAGGCGGTGGCCGCGGGGGATGGGGCATCCCTGCTCGTGGTCCAGGCCACGCCGGCCGAGATCGAGCGTGCCGCGAAGCTCCTGGACGAGGCCGAGCGCGCCCTGGCCGGCGGGGCCCCGACCGAGACCCTGGAGCCCCTCGAGACCCGCTTCTTCCGGCTGGACCACGCCCGGGCGAAGGACCTGCTGCCGCTCCTGCAGCCCCTCCTCGGCCCGAACGGCCAGCTCATCGCCTCGGTGGAGGCCGAGCAGGGCATCACGCCGAGCCCGGAGAACGCTGGCGGGGACAGCTTCGCCCTGCCGGAGATCCTTGTCGCCACCGACACTCCCGCGCGCCTCGACAAGCTGGCCGAGGCCATCGCCAGCCTGGACCAGCCCCCCCCGCAGATCCTGATCGAGGCCACCATCATCGCGGCGGACGTGACGGACATCCGCCAGATGGGCTTCCAGTTCTCGATCCTCGAGGGAATCGGCTTCCTGGACCCCACGGCCACCAGCCCCCACGGCGCCACTCTGGACATCACCGGCGGTGGCGTCAGCTTCGGCGACTTCACGCCCGGCGAGATCGATGCCGGGCTCGGCCAGGCGCAGACCGATCTCTTCGGGAGCTTCGAGCCAGGAGGTCTGAACATCGGCTACTTCACCGGACGGGTGGGAGCCTTCCTCCGTGCCCTGGACGATCTCACCGACGTCGAGATCCTGGCGACGCCAAAGATCATCACCCTGAACAAGCAGCGGGGCGAGGTCATGCTCGGCCGGCGGGATGGCTTCATCACCTCGGTCACGACCCAGACCATCACCACCCAGCGGATCGAGTACCTGGAGACCGGTACGCGCCTCATCTACCGGCCCTTCATCGCCTCTGACGGCCTGATCCGCCTGGAGATCCACCCCGAGGACAGCGACGGCGGTCTGACCGAGGACGGCCTGCCGTTCAAGAACACAGCCGAGCTGACGACCAACGTCATGGTCCGGGATGGCGAGACCGTGGTCATCGGCGGCCTCTTCCGCACTCGGGACATCGAGGACGTGAAGCAGGTCCCCTACCTGGGCGACGTGCCGCTCCTCGGGGCCCTGTTCCGGGGTTCGGTGCACACGACCATCCGGGAGGAGATCATCGTGATGCTGACTCCCCACGTGCTCCGCTCCGGCGACGAGGAGGCGGCGCCACTGGCGGAGGAGCGGACCGATCCGGCCTTCGGGCTTCTCTCCGACACCTGGCTGCGCACCGGGCAACAGCTGCTGGCGGCGAACCAGGCCGCCAGCGCCTGGCTGCTCTTCTCGGCCGCCCACGGTCTCGAGAGCGAGGCCGCCGAACAGCTCCGGGAGCAGGCCTTGCGCTCCATGGTGGATCCCTCACCCACGGCCCTCGTCGACGGCCTCATCGACCCCATGCACTTCCAGGTGCCGCAGCGATGATCTCCCGCCTCCTCCTCGTCCTCCTCCTCTGCCAGGTCACCGCCTGCACGTCGACCGAGCGCCGGTCCGGCGGCGACGTTCCCGAGACCGTCTCGGCCGCCATGGTCCAGCGCATCGCTGCCGAGATCGGCGCCGGCCGCCTCACCTCCGCCGAGCGGATCCTGGCGGTGGCCTCCGCCCGGGGTCTCGAGCCCTGGGCCGACAGCTACCTGCGGGCGCGACTGGCCTTCGCCCGCCAGGACGTGGCCCAGGCGGCCTACCTCCTGAAGGACGTCGATCCGCCGGCGGAGTACACTGCCGAGGTCGCCCTCCTCCGGGGGCGCGTGGCGGAGGCCCAGGGAGACTGGCAAGCCGCCTACCAGGCCTACAGCGACGCCGTGTCCACCGCCGGCGCGCCGGCCATGCTGGCGGCGGCCCGCAGCCTGATCGCCGCCGGCGATCCCCTGGGAGCAGCCCAGGCCCTGGCGTCCTGGAGCGCGGCGGGCGGCGAGGACCGGCAGCTCCTCCAGGCGACGGCGGAGGCCTGGCTCGCCGCCGAGCGGCCGGAGCGGGCCGTCCCTCTCCTCCGGGAGGCGGTGCTCCGGGATCCCGGCGACCTCGAAGCCCGGATCCTCCTGGTCGTCGCCCTGCACCGGCAGCAGCAGCACTGGGCTGTGATCGCCGAGGCGGCGGCCTTCCCGGGCACACCGCCGCCGGTGGTCCTCCTGGCCCTCGGCCGCAGCCAGCTGGTCGCCGGCCTCTGGAAGGATGCGGTCGCCACCCTCGAGGACTACCTCGAGCAGCGCCGGGACGACGGCCCCGCCTGGCTGGACCTGGCACGGGCCCGCTACATGGCGAACGACGTGGACGGGGCCGTCGCCGCAGCCGAGGAGTCCCTGCGGCACTCCTCCGCCCCCCCCCGGGCGGAGGAGCTGCTGCGCCGTTTCCGCAGCGTCGCCGCCGGCTCCGGCACGCCGGCCATGACCCTGACAAGCGAGGAAACGGGGCACCATGACTGAAGCCCGGGGGGCGACCCTCATCGAGGCCATCGCGGCGATGGCCATCCTGGCCGTCCTGGCCGGCCTCGCCGCGCCGCGCTCGGTGATCGCCTCCGAGCAGGCCCGGGTGGACCGGGCCGCCGCCGTGCTCTCCAGCCTCCTCCTGGCCGAGCGCCTGATCTACCTGGAACGGGGCGCCTTCAGCGGCAACCTCCAGGAGCTGGTCGACCTGGGCCTCGTGGAGGCGGAGGTCCTCGAGCAGGACCGCCCCTTCCTCTACCTGGTCAAGGTCTCCGACGCCCGTCACTTCCAGGCCGAAGCCGTCCGGCAGGGCAGCGATGTCTGGAGCGGGCGTCTCTACGGGGACGAATCCGGTCTCATCCAGGGTTGGATCGAGAGTGGACATGGACACAGGATCCATCCGCCGCAGCTCTGAACACCGGGGCGCCGCGCTGCTCGACGCGCTGGTCGCGGTCCTGATCCTGATCCTGGTCTCGGAGGGACTCGCCCGCCTGGTCCACACCCACGAGCAGCTGGTCCGGGCCATGTCCGAATGGTGCCAGGGCATGCCCACCTACCGTCTCGTCTCCCCCACGGATCCGTTGGAGCGGGCCGTCGGCATCCCTGCCGCCCTGGTTCCCGACAACCAGGTAACGGCGGCGGGCACTCCGGGCAGCTCCAGCGGCTCCGGCGGCTCCCAGAGCTTCCCCTACGAGGTCCACATCCTGTCCCGCTGGCGCACCCTCGAGCCCTTCGCCGCCGGGGCCCAGGTCAAGCAGACGGAGGCACAGCCGTGAACGGCACCCAGCGGCGTGCGCGACGGGGCTTCACCCTCCTCGAGGTCCTGGTTGCCGTCCTCGTCCTCTCCGTGGTGGTCTACCTGGCGGCGCAGGGGGGGGTGTACCTGACCGCGAACAGCCTGCTGGTCCAGGAGGATGCCCGTGCCGAGAGCGAGCTGCGGCTGGCCGTGGCCGCCCTGCAGAGGGATCTGGGCGCAGCGGTGGCGGCCGAGGCGGTCACGTCCTGGCGCGGTGCCGGGCTGCTGATCCGGCGGGACAAGGACGTGGCCGTGATGGAAGGCGGCTGGTCGGGCGGCATGGACGAAGGCGTCCTGTACGTCCTCTCCGACCAGGGGGATCTGCAGCGCACGGAGGTCGCCACCAAGGACACCATGCTCGTTGCCCGGAACATCACCGCCTTCGAGGTCCGCAGCAGCTTCGGCGGCAGCGCCGAGATCGCCCTGCGGGCCGGTGGCGACCCGAAGTCCCCCATCACCGGGGTGTACCTGGTCTGGCAGCCATGAAGGGACTCTTTCCGGGCACGAGCGCACGGCGGGCACAACGGGGCCATGCGATGGTCCTGGTGGCCTTGTTGACGCTCTTCGCCATGAGCTTCTGGTACATGAGCGCTCGGGCGACCGTCGATGCCGTGCGTCTGGAACGCTTCCTGGCCCTGCAGGAGGCGAGGGACGTGGCCGTGCTGCAGCCCCTGGCCCGGGCCATCGCCCTGTTGCGGACCGGCGAGCCGCCGGCCGCGGACTACGCCTGTTTGTTCTCCTTCCCGACGGGCCATGGCAAGACCTTCCGGCACGTGACCGCCACCTATCGCCTGGATCCCACCCGCCCCAATGTCTGGGAGGTCGCGGTCCATCCGAGCACCGACGAAGAGCTCGCCAGCCTGCCGCCGGCGCCCGCCACCTTCCAGGACGGCCCGAGCGCCAGCTGGAACTGGATCGATCCCCCCGCCGGCCAGACCGGGCCACGCCTGCGATGACGGAGGCCATCCCATGTCCCCCCCCCTAACGATCCTGGCGGTCGACGACGACCCCCTGATCCTGGCCAGCCACGTCGAGAGCCTGCAGCGGGCCGGCTACACGGTGGTCACCGCCGAGTCCGCCGCGGCAGCACTCGAGGCACTTGCGACCCGGGAGCCGGACCTGGTCCTTCTCGACCTCCACCTTCCGGACCTGTCCGGAGAGGAGCTGCTCGGACGCATCGGGGACAGCCATCCGGGCCTGCCCGTGGTCATGGTGACCGTGGAGTCGGACGTCCAGCACGTCGTCGGCTGCATGAAGGCCGGCGCCGCGGACTACCTGGCCAAGCCCTGCCGGCCGGAGGAGGTGATCCTACGCATCGAGCGCGTCCTGGAGCTGCGCGCCCTCCGCCGGGAGGTGGACGTCCTGCGAGCGGCGCAGGAGGAGCGGAGCCTGCACGCCATCAAGGGCAGCTCGGCCGCCCTCCGGCGCGTCCTGCAGACCATCCGGCAGGTGGCGCGCATGCCCGACACCACGGTCCTGATCCTCGGCGAGAGCGGAACGGGCAAGAACCTGGTCGCCCGGACCATCCACCAGTTGAGTCCCAGGCGCGACCGTCCCTACCTGACCATCTCCTGCACGGCCATCCCGGCCCAGCTCCTGGAATCGGAGCTCTTCGGGCACGAACGTGGGGCTTTCACCGACGCCCGGACGGCCCGGGAGGGCCTCCTCGAGTCGGCCAATGGCGGCACGGTGCTCCTGGACGAGATCGGCGACCTGCCCCTGCCGCTGCAGAGCAAGCTCCTGCACTTCCTGGAGGAGCGGTCCATCCGCAGGCTGGGCGGCAACCGGGACATCCATCTCGACGTGCGTGTCCTCGCCGCCACCAACAAGGACCTGGGCCAGGCCGTGCGCGAGCGCAGCTTCCGCGAGGACCTCTACTACCGCCTGCAGGTGGTGCCGATCGAGCTGCCGCCCCTCCGGGAACGCAAGGACGACATCCAGGAGCTCATCGCCCACTTCGTCGCCCAGGCCTGCGCGCGCCTGGGCCAGCCGTTGCGCCCCCTGGCCCCGGGCTTCCACCGGCGCCTGCTCCGCCACCGCTGGCCCGGCAACATCCGGGAGCTGCGCAACGTCATCGAGCGGGCAGTGATCCTCTCCACCGGCCGGCACATCGGCGAAGGCGCCATGGCCGCGGAGCTGATTCCCGCAGCCGCCGAGCCTCGGCCGGCGCCCCCCCCCAACGGCCAGGTGGTGGACTCCTTCCGTCTGCCCGAGAAGGGCCTCGACCTGGCCGAGCTGGAGCGGACCCTGGTGCTCCAGGCGCTGCGCTACACCGGCGGCAACCACGCCGCCGCCGGGCGGCTCCTGCGCCTCAGTGCCGACCAGATCCGCTATCGCATCAAGAAGTACCGCCTGGATCCTTCCCAGGTGTGACCCCCGGGTCGGGCGCGGCCGCCGACCCGGAGCCGCTGCCCTCGATCACCCGGGCCAGCCGGGCCTGCAGCTCGGAGCTCCGCACGGGCTTCAGGACGACGCCCTGGAAGCCCCGCTCCCGGAGGACCGCCTCGCTCTCCCCGGCGTGGGCGGTCAGGGCCAGGACCGGGCCCCTGTAGCCCTGCTCCCGGAGGAGGGTCAGGGTCTCGAAGCCGTCCCGGGCGGGCATCTGCAGGTCGAGCAGCACCAGGTCCGGCGGCGGCTCCCGGCGGACGGCGGCCAGAGCCTCCTCCCAGCCCGCGGCCTCCTGCACCTCGAAGCCGCCATCCGCCAGGAAGCCGGCCAGCAGGGAGCGGTTCAGCTCCATGTCGTCCACGATCAGCACTCGTCCGCGTGCGCCTCGGGCCGGCTCCAGGGCCCCCTCCGCCCCCTCCGGGTAAGCCCCGGCCTCCGCTGCCGGCGGCGCCGACCCCAAGGGCCCCGGAGCGACCCGGACCGTGAAGACGCTGCCGACGCCCGGGGTGCTCCGGGCCTCGAGATCCCCCCCCAGGAGCCTGGCCAGGGATCGGGCGATGGACAGGCCGAGACCCGAGCCCCCCTGGCGCCGGTTCATGCCGGCCTCGACCTGGGTGAAGGGCAGCATCAGGCGCTCCCTCTCGGACTCCGGGAAGCCGATGCCGCTGTCCTCCACCGCCACCGTGAAGAAGGGCCGGCCGGCCACCTCCTCCATCCCGGCCCGGACGTGCACGTGCCCCCGGGCAGTGAACTTGCAGGCGTTGCCAAGGAGGTTGACCAGGATCTGCCGCAGGCGCAGGGGATCGGTCAGGATCCGCTCGGGCACGGCTGCGTCCACCTGGCAGCCGAACTCCAGCCCCCGCTCCTCGGCCCGGGCCCGGAACAGGTCCGCCGCTTCCTGGACGACCTGCCGGGGCGAGCACCAGCGGCGGTGCACCGGCAGCCCCCCCGACTCCAGGCGGGCCGAGTCGATGATGTCGTTCAGCACCTGCAGGAGGTGCTCGCCCTGGCTGTGGATGTCGGCGGCGTAGCGCTGCACCCGCTCCGGATCCCGGCACTCCTCCAGGCGCTCGGCGCAGGCCAGGATCGCCGTCATCGGCGTGCGGATCTCGTGGCCCACGTTGGCGAAGAATTCGCTCTTGGCCCGGCTCGCCGCCTCCAGGGCCGCCGTGCGCTCCCGGACCTTCTCCTCCATCCGGTCCCTGGCCTGCTCGAGACCCCGGACGAGGCGATAGACGCTCCGGGTGAGGGCCCGGATCTCCCGGCCCCCGGCCGGCACGAGCCGGAAGGCATCGCCCTCGGCCGCCGCCCGGCGGGCCGCCTCGGTGAGGCCCTGGAGGGGCCGCAGGACGGTGCGCCGCACCCAGGTCCAGACCAGGAGCAGCACGGCCAGGTAGGCCCCGCTGGAGAGGAGGACGAAGGGCAGCACCAGGGCCCGCTGCCGCTCCAGGTGCTCGGAGGACGCGGCCAGGACCTCCTCCAGGGTCCTTCCGGCCTCCTCGGCCATCCGCACGAAGGAGTCCTCGACGCCCTCCCCGGCCACCGCCGCCCGGTGCAGGCGGCGCAGCTCCTCCCGCAGCTCCGGCGGCAGCCACCGGGTCTGGCCCTTCCACTCCTGCAGGAGGTCCACGGCCGCCCGGCGCTCCTCCACCCCCCGGAGGGCCAGGAGCCCCACCTCGTAGCGCAGGGCGGCGAGGCGGGCGTGCCGCCGGGCCGCGGACTCCACCGCCTGGAAGCCCCGGACCCAGCTGGCGGCCAGGCCGACGCCACCCAGGGCGCAGACCGCCACCAGCACGGCCACCCGGGCCCGGACCGAGAGGGGGCGCCTCACCCGGACCATGGCTGGAGAAGGATGCGCATGCTCGTCCCGCCCGCGGTTTCCGACACCAGGAGCAGCTCGCCCCCCTGCCGCCAGATCGCCTCCCGGGCCAGGGCCAGACCCAGGCCCTGGCGATCCTGCCGGGTGCCCCGGAAGGGCTGGAAGGCCTGGGGCGCGTAGTCCTCGAGCCCTGGCCCGTCGTCCTGCACCGTGACCGCCGGACGTCCCTGGACCAGCTCCGCCGTCACCGCCATCTCCTGTCCGGCGTGGGCCACCGCGTTCTCCAGGAGCTCCAGGAGCGCCAGGGACAGGAGCTCCCGGTCGGCCTGGACCCTGGGCAGATCCGCCGCCAGGCGCAGCTCCGGCGGGCGCCGGCAGGCCCCGGCCTGCACCTGGAAGGAACGGAGGACGTCGGGAAGGAAGCTCGCCAGGTCCAGGGGCAGCATGGGCCCGCCCTCCTGCCTGGTGAGGCGGTCGCAACGCCGGGCCTCGGCCTGGATCCGCCCCTGCTCGACCTCGGCCAGCTCGCAGAGGCGCCGGGCCCGGGTGGCCCCCGGCGGCAGCTCCCGGAGGGCGGCGGCGAGCACGCCCGAGAAGCCCGCCAGGCTGTTCCGGGTGCGGTGCAGGAGGGCCCGGGTCAGGGTCGCCGCCGCCGCCTGGATGCGGCAGTGGGCCACCGCCCAGAGGGCCGTGTCGAGGGCGGCCGGCTCGATCCCCGCCAGAAAGGCCTTGGCCGGCCCTCCCACCAGGGCCAGGTGCTCCGGGCTGCCGCCGGCGAGGATGAGGAGCGGCCGGTTCCGGGACAGCGACTGCAGCGCCCGGCCCGCCGTGCGCAGGCCCTCCTCTCCCACCTCCGGCACGGCCAGGAGCACGGCGTCCACCGCCTCCGCGGCCAGAACCTCCCCGAGCCGCTCCACGGGACTGGTCAGCGTCCGACAGGGGGGGGCGGTCGCGGACGGGCGTGCAGCCAGCAGTTGCGGAGCCGTCTCCGGGACGAGGAGAAGTCGGAGGATCATCCGCCGCCCTGCATCATAATCGGCCGCCCCCGGGGGCCGGGGGGGCCCGCCCGGGAGCGGCCACCGGCCCTAGACTGGAGCGGCCATGCGACTCGCCCACACCATGCTCCGGGTGCGCGACCTCCAGCGGAGCCTCGACTTCTACTGCGGCTTCCTGGGCCTGCGGGAGGTGGGGCGCAAGCCCATCGGCGACGAGGCCACCCTGGTGTTCCTGGAGGACGAGGCCGGCCATTACCAGATCGAGCTCACCGTCAACCACGACGGCCGGGACTACACCCTGGGCGACCAGTTCGGCCACCTGGCCTTCACCACCGGCGATCTGGACGCGGTCGTGGCCGAGGTGGAGCGCCGGGGCTGGCCCTACCGGGGCAGCCGGCCCGAGACCGGCGCCCGCTACATCTTCCTGAAGGATCCCGACGGCTACGACATCGAGATCCTCCAGGCCCGCCCCGCTTGAACACCCCGGCCACCCTCCCCAGCCTCCGCCTGGGTCCCGAGCTCGTGGTCGAGCCGGCCCTGCTCCTGGCACCCATGGAAGGGGTCACGGATCCGTCCTTCCGGGGCATGATCCTGGACACCAACCCCCCCGGCAGCCTGGGGGCCGCCTGCAGCGAGTTCCTCCGGGTCACTGGCCAGCCGGCCCGGCTCCGCCACCTCCAGGCCCACCTCGGCCCCCCCCGCCGGGAGTTCCCCGTCGGCCTGCAGCTCATGGGCAACCAGCCGGAGGTCCTGGCCACCAGCGCCGCCCTGGCGCCGGCGGCCGGTGCCGCCTTCGTGGATCTCAACTTCGGCTGCCCGTCGCCCCGGGTCTGCCAGCACCGGGCCGGCAGCGCCCTCCTGGAGGACCCCCCCCTCTTGCAGCGCCTGGTGGCCGCCGTCGTCCGGGCCTGCCCCCTGCCGGTGACCGCCAAGATCCGGGCTGGCGGCGCCGACGACCGGCGCCTGGAGGAGATCGCCCGGCGGGTGGAGGAGGCCGGTGCCGCCGCCCTCACGGTCCACGCCCGCCTGCGCCGGGAGAGCTGGCGGCAGCCGGCCGACTGGCGGCGCATCGCCCGGGCCGTGGCCGCGGTGACCATCCCGGTGATCGGCAACGGCGGCGCCGACACCCCGGAGCGGGTGGACGCCATGTTCGCCGAGACCGGTTGCGCCGGCGTCATGGTGGGTCGGGGCGCCCTGGCGAACCCCTGGATCTTCGGCGCCTGGCTGGCCCGGCGCCGGGGACAGAGGATGCCC
>CAYMFV010000033.1:0-14306 GCA_964389745.1 uncultured Planctomycetales bacterium
GCCCGCGAGCCACTCCCGGAGCCCCGCCTCGGCCCGGACCCCGGCCAGGGCCCGGAGGGCCACCGCCCGCCCGGCCGGGTCCGCCTCGGGATCGGCCAGGACCGCCTCCAGGAGGCCCCCGGCCTCGGGCACCGCCGCGTGCCGGCCCAGGAGCCGGAGCCAGGCCCGCCGGGCCTCGGGGTCCTGCTCCCGGCGCCAGGCCGCCGCCGCCCGGGCCACGTCGTCCGCCCCGATACGGGCGGCCAGGGCCCCCACCGCCTCGGCCCGGACCCCGCCCACCGGGTCCTCCCCGGCGGCCCGCCAGAGGGCGGCGGTGACCACCTCCGAGTCGGTCATCCCGGCCAGCCGCCGGAGGGCCAGGACCCGGCTCCGGGCGCTCCGGCCCTCGGCCAGGAGGGCCAGGGTGGCGCTGACCGGCTCGTCCACCTCCAGGCGGGCCGGCAAATAGACCTCCGGGTCGAACTCCACCAGGCGCACGGGGAAGGCCGCCGGCCAGGTGAAGGCCTCCTCCCGGGCCCGGATCCAGGCCCGCTCCTCGTGCCAGCCCTCAGCGTCCAGCCAGCGGACGTCCAGGGGCATGTGGAAAACCTGGGGAATCCCGGTAGAGGAGTCCTGGATCTGCCGGACCACCACCCGGAGCCGCCCGGCCCCGTCATCCTCCCAGGACAGGGCCAGCTCGGGGTATCCGGGGCTGTCCACCCACTGTGGAAAGAATGTGGACAACCCCTCTCCGGCCACCTTCCGGACCGTCGCCGCCAGGTCCGCCGTGGTCACCGAGCGGAAGGCGTGCTCCTCGAGCCAGGTCCGGACCAGGCGCCGGAAGACCTCCTCCCCGAGCCAGCCCCGGAGGAGGTTCAGGCGGGTGGCCCCCCCGGCGTAGGCCGCTCCGCCCTCGAAGAAGAGGTCGAAGGGGTGCTCGTAGCGGAAGCGCACCAGGGCCCGGAGCCCCGGCCCCCGGCAGGCCCGGAGGTAGCCGTCCAGGGTCCGGCCCATGGCCAGGCGGAAGGCCTCCTCGCCCTCCCGGTGGCGCCGGTAGAGGAGTGTGAAGAAGGAGGCGAAGCCCTCGTTCAGCCAGACGTGGGGCCAGTCGGCGCAGGTGACCAGGTCCCCGAACCACTGGTGGGCGGTCTCGTGGGCCACCAGGGACCAGGCCGGCTGCCGGGCCGCCAGCCAGGCCGGAGGCAGGCGATCCCGGCCGATGGTGGTGGCAGAGGCGTTCTCCATCCCCCCGAAGGGGAAGTCCCGGACCGCCACCAGGGCGTACTTCGGGAAGGGGTAGGGCACCCCGGTCCAGTCGCTGAAGAACTCCAGGACGTCCGGGGTGGCGGCCAGGGCCTCCCGGCCCCGTTCCAGGTCCCCGGGCTCCAGGACGTACTGGATCGGCACCCCCGCCCCGACCTCCTCGGCCCGGACAAAGGGGCCGGCGAAGAAGGTGAAGAGGTAGGTGGGGACCGGCTGCTCCAGGGACCAGGACTCGGTGGCGTGGAGGCCGTCGGGGCTCGCCTCCCGGCCCTGGAAGGCCCCCCCCGAGACGGTGATCCAGGAGGCCGGGACGGTGGCCGTCAGGCTGTAGGCGGCCCGGTCCGAGGGGTGGTCGTTGCAGGGCAGCCAGTAGCGGGTGCCCAGGCACTCCCCCTGGGTGAAGACGTGGGGGGGGAGGTCGAAGCCCTTCTCCCCGGGCAGGACGAAGTACATCCCGAAGCGGGGCCGGACCCGCCAGGCCAGGCGCAGCCGGGCCTCGTCCCCGGCCCGGAGGGGGGGAGCCAGCGGGATGCGCAGGAAGCGGCCATCGTAACGCACCCCCCCCACCGGCCGTCCGGGGCCGCCGGCCTCCCGGAGCCGCTCCACGCCCCGGAGCTCCAGGTCCACCCCGTCCAGGACCACCGTGTCCAGGTCCGTCAGGGCCCGGAGGGCGATCTCCACCTCCCCGTCCACCCGGCGCCCCTCCGGTTCCACCTCCAGGCGGATGTCGTAGGAGACCACGTCCAGCCCCCGGCCCGCAACCGTGGCGCTGGCCTCGGGCGCACGCCGGACCCCGGCGCAGGCGGGCGCCAGGAGGAGGAGCAGGGCCAGGAGCTGCCGGCCGGCGGTCCCGCGCATCAGCCTCCGGTCTTGCCTGCCTCCGGCCGGCCGGCCGGGGTGGCCGGCTCACCCTCGCCCCCCTTGCCGCCCGGCTCCAGGATGCCGTGCCACCACGAGGAGAGGACGCCTCCGTCCTGGGTCTCGGTGAGCATGCTCACCCGGGCCCGCTCCCCCTGGGCGTGCTCGGCCACCACCTTCGCCAGCTCCTCCCGGGCCGAGCGGTGGGCCAGGATCGTGACGATGCCCGAGCGGCCGAAGTCGCACAGGCGCCCGCCGAAGAGCCCGGCCTGGCGGCCCCGGTCGTTCACCGCCTTGAGGAAGGCGTCGGCCTCGGGCAGGGTGACCCTGCAGAGCTCCCGCTGGGCCTTGTGGCTCCGGTTCAGCAGGCGGCCCGCCTCCACCAGGAAGGCCTCCTTCATGCCCCGGCCGTAGTCGGCCAGGTTGCCCAGGAACTTCCGGGCCCGGTCGCTCTCCCCCACCGCGTACTCGGCCACCTTGCGCAGGGGGTAGCGACGCTCCTCCTCGACCCGGGCCACCACGTCGGCGAAGTCCCGGGAGCGCCGGAAGCGCTGCAGCCACTGGGCCCCGGTCACCTCCCGGGGGACCATCTTCTTGAGGGCCGGGAGCTCGTCGGGCCCGATCCGCCCCCAGCCCGGGAAGGGCAGCTTCTTGTCCTTCTTCAGGGCGGCGTTCAGCTCGGCCAGGGCCATCCCCGCCGCCACCTCCAGGTGCTGGCGCAGCCGGGCGGAATCCTCGGCCCCCCCCTCGATCGCGGGCGGCTGGGCGATGTCCACCGTGGCCAGCATGACCTGGGGCGGCAGGGGCACCCACTGCATGGAGGGCTCGATGCCGTGCTCGATGTAGAGGATGCAGCCCCGGCGACCGAGGCAGCAGGTCAGGGCCTCGGTGAAGGCGAAGTCCTCGCCGAGGACCTCCTTCGCCCCCCGGACCACGGCCCGGGCCACCTGGAGGCCGTCCACCCGCTTCTTGGCCAGCCCCGTGGAGGCCTTGAAGGCCAGGGAGGCGGCCGTGGCCAGGGCCACCCGCTCCCCGAAGCCCGGCTCCTCGGGCAGCCGGCTCCAGATGACCATGTTGAAGCCGACCTTGGGCGTGTTGAGCTGCCGGGTGCGGCGCAGGCCGATCATGGCCGCCACCAGGCGCATCATCCACATGGCGTCCTGCTCCTCGAAGGTCTGGCGCAGGACGGCCAGGCTCCGGGGCGGTCCCTTCTTGGTGTAGAGGGTGTCCACCGCGCCCTCCCAGGTCCGGGTGCCCCCCCGGCTGGCCGGGAGCAGGCTGTGGATCCGGATGACCCGGTCCTCCCGGTTCTGGATGGCGCAGAAGACCGAGCGCCCCAGGGAGAGGGCCAGGGTTGCCGTCCCCAGGGCCTCCCCGGGCCCGCCCAGGACCTCGGCGCGGCCCGGCGCCCTGGTCAGCCACAGGGGCTGGTCCAGGCGGAAGTCCCGCCCCCACTCGCCCCGGAGAAGGGCGGCGAAGGGCAGGTAGACGGTGGGCAGGGCGGGATCGGGCACCGGCGCCCTCTCTTGCCGGGACCACGGGTCCCGGCCCACTGTTATGGCGGCCCCCGCCCCTGGATGCAAGGCCGGGGGGCCGGTCCAGGCCGGGCCCGGCCGGGATGTCGTATCCTTTGCCGGCCCGGCCGGGCCGGGCTAGACTGCCCCGCCCCGGTGGTCCCGGAATGCCTGCCATGTCTACCTCGCCCCTCCGCGCCGCCCTCCTCCTGGGTCTCGCCGCTCTCCTGGTGCCTGCCTGCGGAACCTCCGGCGGCGGCACTGCCGGAACCGGTGGTGCCACCGGCCAGGGACCGGTCTTTCCCGGCGTGGGCAACGCCGACGCCATCAGCCCCACCGAGATCCTGGTCTTCTGGTCCGATGCCTTCTCGTCCACGGGCGGCAACTCGGCCTCCATGGTCTACAAGGTCTTCCGGGCCACGGATCCGGTGGCTGTCCTCCTGGAGACCCAGCCCATCCACACGACGGCCCCGGGCGTGACCGCCTACCTGGACACCGGGCTGCAGCCCTTCACCACCTACTACTACCGGGTGGTGGCCATGGACTCGGCCGGGCGGGAGTCCCTGGTGGAGCGGGTGGTCTCGGCCCGGACGCCGTCGCTCTACGACGGCCCGGGCGTCAGCAACATCAACTACGCCGTCGACGTGGCGCCCTTCTGGGGCAACATGGTCTCTCCCCAGGGCAACTCCTGCCTCTCCTGCCACGACGGCGGCCCCGCCGGCGGGCGTCTCGACCTCTCCACCTACGAGGGCGTCCTGGCCGGGGTCGGCACCATGGCCGAGCCCGACTCCTTCGTCATTCCCTTCGACCCGGACGGCACCTGGGGCGAGTTCATCCTGCGCTTCGACTCCAACCCGGTGGAGCACCTCGAGTTCGTGCCGGTGATCGGCCAGCTCGCCACCCTGGAGCCGGTGCTCCGGGCCTGGGTCCAGGAGGGCGCCCTGCAGTTCCCGGACCGGACCCCGCCCGCCTTCGAGTTCGACGACATCCAGAACGCCGGCAAGTACTACGCCGAGTGGAAGGACTTCCAGACGGTCCGGGTCACCTGGTTCCACGCCTCCGACCTCGAGAGCCTGCCCCCGAGCGGTAGCACCCTGAACCAGATCGAGTACCACGTCTACGCCGGCGAGGACAGCGCCAGCATCGACTGGGAGCACCCGGTGGCCGTTGTCATGAGCCCGGAGAAGCTGCCGGGCAGCGACACGATCAGCGCCGAGTTCACCTGGCTCGGGAGCCGGGTGACCATCGTCGTCCGGGCCCTGGACGCCGCCGGCCGGTCGGTGGCCATCCCGCCGGGAGCCGACCCGGCGGATCCCGCCTTCCGGGACCTCTTCAAGCTCCGCTGGCGGAACATGTCCGTCAACGAGCGGGAGATCGGCCTGCGCCGCTGACCCGGCCGGTCTTCAGACGCCGCTCGCCTGCCGCTGCACGCTCACGTGGCGGTCGCTGTCCACCACCACCTGGACCCCGGTCAGGCCCAGCTCGGCCACCAGCTCCCGGAGCTCCTCCGGGGTGAAGGCCGCTCGCAGGCTCACCGCCAGGAGTTCCTGCTGCCGCGGCGAGGCGTCGGCGGCGTGCAGCCTCACGAGCTCCCGGACCCGTTCTTCGCTGGGCGGGCGGAAGAGGTCCCGGAAGAGGAAGACGCCACCCGGCTTCAGGACCCTCCAGGCCTCCAGGAGGACCGGCCGCGGGTCGTCCAGGTGGTGGAGGATGGTGTTGCTGAAGACGGCGTCGAAGGCGTGGTCGGGCCAGGGCAGGTGGCGGGCGTCCACGTGCCGGAACTCCACCCGCATCCGGTGGGGCGAAGCCGCCCGGCGGTGGTTGGCCAGCCGGAGCATCTCCAGGGACAGGTCCACGCCCACGACCAGGCAGCCGGGCACGCGCTCGCAGACCAGGAGCGGGATGTGGCCCGGCCCGGTCCCGATGTCCAGCATGCGCCCCCGGGCACCCAGTTCGACGAGCCGCTCCACGAAGGCCGTGTTCGGCTCGCTGTGATCCATGGCGTCGTAGGCTTCGGCCTCCTCCGCCGTCTCCATCACTTCAGACTCGAGCTGGCGTTGCATGCTCACCCCCGCATTCCCGTGGAAACAACCCGGCAAAGACGCCGCGTCCTGCGGCCATTGTAGCAATGTGGGGGCAGGAGCTCGCAGGCCCGGCCGGCGGCGTCAGAGGGACCCGCCCAGCACCTCTTCCAGGCGAGCTCGGAGGTCGGACAGACGGAAGGGCTTGTGCAGGAAGGTCAGGGGACCGAGGTCCCGGAAGCGCTCCGCCGCCTCCTCGGCGGAGTAGCCGCTCATGAGCAGGACCCGGACCTCCGGGTCCCGCTCCCGGAGGCGCCGGAGGGTCTGCTCGCCGTCCAGGCGAGGCATGGTGAGGTCCAGGAGGACCAGGTCGAAGCGCCCGGGGTCCTCCAGGTAGCGGGTCAGGCCCTCCTCGCCGTCGGCGACGGCCTCTGCCTCCAGCCCGAGGCGATGGAGCATCCGGGACGCCACCGCCCGGACGCTGGCCTCGTCGTCCACCACCAGGACTCTCGCCCGGGGGGCCTTTCCTGGGGCGACCCGGGCCGCGGCAGCCTCAGCCGCCTCGGGCAGGACGGCCTCCACCGGCAGATAGAGACGGACGGTAGAGCCGGCACCCGGGGTGGTGCGGATCCCGATGCCACCCCGGTGGCCCCGGGCGATGCCCTGCACCGCCGCCAGGCCCAGGCCTCGGCCCGCCGCCCGGGTGGAGAAGAAGGGCTCGAAGATCCGGGACCTCGTGGCCTCGTCCATCCCGGCCCCGGTGTCGGCGACCTCCACGAAGAGGTGCTCGCCCGGCGCCATGCCGGAACGCAGGGCCAGCTCCCGGACCATCCCGTCGTCCAGGTGCACCCGCCCCGTGGCGACCCGGATGATGCCCTCTCCCCCCACCAGGGCCTCGCCGGCGTTCCGGACCAGGTTCAGCACCGCCTGGCGGAGGAGACTGGCATCGGCCAGAATCGGGGGCAGGCCAGGCTCCAGCTCGAGGCGCAGCTCGGTGCCCCGGGGCAGGGCCGCCTGGAGGAGGCCCACCAGGTCCTCGAGGAGGGCGTCGAGGTCCAGGGGCACCACCACGAAGCGGCCCCGGCCCGAGTAGGCCAGGAGCTGCCGGGCCAGGTCCGCGGCCCGCTGGGCGGCATGCTCGGCATCTTCCACCAGGCGTCGGACTCCCCCCCCCTCGGGCAGGTCCTGGCAGGCCAGGTTCAGGTTGCCCAGGATGCCAACCAGGAGGTTGTTGAAGTCGTGGGCCAGGCCGCCGGCGAAGGAGCCCAGGCTCTCCAGCTTCTGGGTCTCCAGGGCCCGGCACTCCGCCCGGAGGCGCCGCTCCTCCTCGCGCTGCCGCTCCAGCTCCGCCGCCGCCAGGGAGGCGACGGCGCGGAAGCTCATCCGCTCGAAGATCTTCGCCTGCAGGGTCCCGTCATGGAGGACGGCCAGGTGTCCGACGACCTCGCCCCGGCTGTTCCTGAGAAGCTCCAGGGCCACGGCCTGGACCAGCCCTCCCTGGAGGACGGGCTCCGGGCCGCAGGCTGCCAGCTCCTCGGGGCCCAGGAGCAGGTGCTCCCGGCCTGAGGGCGGATCCCAGGGCGAGTTCGCAAGGGGCCGGTCCGGGATATGCAGGGTCGCCGCATCCCAGCAGCAGGCCAGTGTCCGCAGGGACGAGGTGGACCCGGGTGTCCGGGCCGCCAGCCAGGCACCCCGGGCTCGGAGACCTCGGGCGACGCTGCGGACCAGGGCGTCCAGGCGCTCGGCCTGGACCGGCCGGGCGGTGGCCTCCACCAGGGCCTCGAGCTCCTCCAGGGCCCGGCGCCGTTCCAGCTCCGCCGCCGCCCGGGCGGCCAGGCGCTCCAGGAGGCGCAGGACCTGCTCCTGCTGCCCGCCCAGGCTGGGCCCGCCGTCCAGGGCCGCCAACAAGCCCAGGGCCTCGCCCTGGGAGTCGAACAGGGGAACCCCGGCGTAGCACTCCATGCCGTGCTCCGCCAGGAAGGTGTCCTCGGGAAAGCGACGCTGGACCGCCTCCGGGACGAGACAGGGCTCCCGGCCGACCACGCGTTCGCAGGGCGTCCCGGCCAGGGCGTAGCGGAAGGGTGGGACCTCCTCGCCGTCAAGGTGCATGGAGAGCACCTGCACGGCGTCCCAGTGGGGTCCCACGAGCTCGCCGATGAAGGCACAGCGAACCTGCAGGGTGCTCACCACGTAGCGGGTCAGCCAGGGGTAGAAGGCCTCGCCTGTGGCCGTGATGAGGCCCTCCTCCAGGTCCCGCACGGAGGCGCGCAGGCTCGCCTGGAGCCGGCCCACCTCCCGGGCCAGGGTCAGGAGATCCGCCACTTCCGTGCGGACATCTCCGGCCACCGGGTTCGGCTCGGGAGCGGCCACGGCCAGGAGGACCTGGCGATGCGTGCGGCCGGCCACGAGGGCGGCGGCCAGGAGGACCTGGTCTGGTGCTCCCATCCACGCGGCATCCCCCGTGCCCTCGGGGAAGTCCGGGCAGCAGAGGAAGCCCTCCGGCGCCGCCCACAGGGCCGCTAGCAGAGCCGGAGGTGGCGCGGCCGGGTCCCTGGTGAGACCGAGGGAGGCCAGGGGACGGAGGTCCTCGCTGCCCACCGCGGCGACAATGGCGGCCTGACCGCCAAGCCGACGGAGGATCAGTCGGAGGAGAGGTTCGGGCCCGGCCTCCAGGGCCCCCGGCGGCAGGAGCCAGGCGGTCAGGGCCTCTTCACGGAGGGAACCGGTCATGCCATCGGCGGGCCCGCTGGTGGAAAGGGTCCGGCCACCGTCGAGCCTACCACCGTGGATCCGCAACCGGCCCACCCGAGCCCGTAGAATGTGCTCCCTCGAGGAGGTGCAACGGTACGGATGCCCCAGCAGGGGAGGGTGCCGGCCGTAGGCCAGACCTGATTCCCTCGTGCGCCGCCAGTCGCTCGTCTCCGGATGCCCCGCAGGTCCCCCGCTGCCGCTCCCGCCGTGCCGTCCCTGTCGCCTTGGCTCGCCGTCGGGCTGCTCGGCGTCGCCGGTCTCGTGGCCTGCATCTCCCCGGAGGCGGCCCGGAAGGACGCGGATGACGAGGTCTTCGGCCTGATCCTGGAGCGGCGGGCGGAGCTCTTCGGCCAGAGCGGCGAGTTCCACGTGGACCCCCCGGCGGACAGCTTGCGCCAGATGGTGCTCCGGGGCGAAGTCCAGGAACTGCAGGACCTCGGATTCCTGGACTGCCTGCGGATCGCCGCCGAGAACAACCGCAGCTACCAGGACAGCCGGGAGCGTCTCTACCTGACAGCCCTGGACCTGACCCTCGAGCGCTGGCGCTTCGGCAACCGCTACACCGCCACCGGAGACGCCACCCTGACCGGAGACGGCGGCGGCGCCGACCAGGCCGGCGCCGGCGGTGACCTGACCCTCGCCCGGGTCCTGGGCAGCGGGGCCACCATCGCCGCCGACATCGGCGCCAGTCTCTTCCGCCTGGTGAGCACCGGCGACGGGTGGGACGCCCTGAGCAGCCTGGGGCTCAGCATCACCCAGCCGCTGCTCCGGGGCGCCGGCCGCGAGATCGTCCTGGAGCCCCTGACCCAGGCCGAGCGGAACCTGGTCTACGAGGTGCGCGGCTACGAGCGCTTCCGCCGCACCTTCGCCGTGGACGTGGCGGACCGCTTCTACCGTCTCCTCCAGACCATGGACCAGGTCGCCAACCAGGAGGCCAACGCCCGGAGCCTGGAGATCCTGCGCCGGCGCAACGAGGCGCATGCCGAGGCCGGCCTGCTGAGCGACATCCAGGTGGACCAGGCCCGGCAGGACGAGCTGAGCAGCCGGGACTCCCTGGTCCGCCTGCACCAGGGTCTCGAGGCCCAGCTCGACAACTTCAAGATCTTCCTCGGCCTGCCGGTGGAGGTCGAGCTGAGCCTGGACACGGGCGAGCAGGAACGCCTGGCCCTCCCCGAGGAGGTGCCTCTGGAGACCCTGGGCGAGGACCGGCTGGCGGACTTCGCCCTGAGCCATCGCCTGGACTACCTGACCGTCGCCGACACCGTCGCCGACGCCGAGCGGCAGGTCCGCATCACCGCCGACGCCCTGCGCCTGGGCCTGGACCTGGAGCTGTCCACGGGCGCCACCTCCGAGGAGGGACGGCCCCTGGCCTTCCGCTCCCGGAACCTGCCCTGGTCCCTGGGGCTGTCCTACGACCTGCCCGTGGACCGGCTGCCGGAGCGCAACGCCTTTCGTGCGAGCCTGGTCAACCTGCAGGCGGCCCTGCGCAACATGGAGCTGTTCCAGGACCAGATCCGGGCCAACATCCGGGACCTGGTGCGCCAGGTGGCGGCCAACCGGGAGACCTGGAACATCCAGAAGCGGTCCGTGGAGCTGGCCGAGCGCCGGGTGGAGAGCGCCCGTCTCAACCTGCAGGCGGGGCGCTCCAGCACCCGGGACGTCCTGGAGGCGGAGCGAGCCCTGCTCTCGGCCCAGAACGCGGCCACCCGGGCCCTGATCGACTTCTCCCTGGCCAGCCTCCGGCTCTACAACGAGATGGAGCTCCTGGAGGTGGACGAGGAGGGGGTCCACGTCGACGAGGAGGGCCTGGCGGAGCTGCTGGGCCGGACGGACGCGACCACCGGGCGCGCGGATGATCCGGAGGAACAAGGATGAAGAAGCGACGCAAGCGTGGTCCGGGTCCGGTCCTGGGTGGACTCCTGGTGGTCCTCGCCGCCCTGGGGGCGTGGGGGGTCGGACCGGGCCAGTGGTTCCGGCCGGAGGAGGTCGGGGAGCTGGCGGGGCGCCCGGTGCTCCGGGGTCCCCTGGTGATCAGCGTCCACCAGCGCGGCAACCTGGAGGCCAGGAACGCGGTCGAGCTGAAGAGCGAGATCGAGGGGCGGAGCACCGTCATCTACCTGGTGCCCGAGGGGACCGAGGTCGAGCCCGGCGATCTCGTGGCGGAGCTGGACGCCTCCGCCAAGAGGGACCAGAAGGTGGTCCAGGAGATCGCCGTCCAGAACGGCAAGGCTGCCCTGATCAAGGCCGAGCAGGACCTGGAGATCCAGAAGAGCCAGAACACCAGCGACATCGCCGCCGCCGAGCAGAAGCTCGACTTCGCCCAGACGGACCTGCGCAAGTACGAGGAGGGCGACTGGCCCCAGCAGCTCCAGGAGGCCGAGGAGGCCATCGTCCTGGCCCGGGAGGAGCTGGCCCAGGCCAAGGACCGGCTGGACTGGTCCACCCGGCTGGAGGCCGACGGCTTCCTCACCCGCACCGAGCTGGAGCGGGACCAGCTCTCCTTCGAGCGGGCCAAGATCGCCCTGGAGCAGGCCGAGCGGCGCAAGAGGCTGCTGGTGGACTACGACAATCCCAAGGAGCTGCGCCGCCTGCAGGCCCTGGTGGAGGAGGCGAAGCGCGAGCTCGAACGGGTCCGCCTCCAGGCGCGCGCCAGGCTGGTGGACATGGAGTCGGCGGTGCAGGCGGCCCGGGCCAGGCTGGAACTGGAAAACGAGAAGCTGCAGAAGCTGGAACGGCAGATCGGGGCGGCCCGGCTGGTGGCGCCCGTCGGCGGCATGGTGGTCCACGCCCGGACCGAGGGTCGCTTCGGCAGCGGCGAGCCCATCCAGGAGGGCAGCGAGATCCGGGAGCGGCAGGTGGTGGCCACCATTCCCCGGGAGGGGGGCATGGTCGTGGAGGCCAAGGTCCACGAGTCGGTGCTGAAGAAGGTCCAGCCGGGGCAGGAGTGCTTCATCCGCGTGGACGCCCTTCCCGGCCGGGAGTTCCATGGCCACGTGGACTCGGTGGCCGTGCTGCCGGACAAGGGGGCCTGGTGGATGAATCCGGACCAGCGCCTGTACAAGACCGCGATCACCATCGACGACCCGTCTCCGGACATGCGGCCGGGGATGTCCTGCAACGTGGAGATCATGGTGGACCGGATCCCGGACACGCTCTACGTACCTCTGCAGGCGGTCTTCTTCCACCGGGGACGGACGATCTGCTTCGTCAACGGCGGTCCGGGCGACCCCGAGGTCCGCGAGGTGAAGACGGGCCAGAGCACGGACGAGTGGGTCCAGATCCTGGAAGGACTGGCGGAGGGCGAAGTGGTCCTGCTGGCACCCCCGCCCGGTTTCGACCTTGGGGGGGGGGAGGAGAATGGGAACGGCTCGGAAGAGGGAGCACGCCGCCGGCGTAACGCCGGTGAGTGAGCGGGCACAGATGGGCGAGGAACGCCGAATGGTCGCCGAGCTGCGGGACGTGACCCGCGTCTACCGCATGGGTTCGGTGCAGGTCAGAGCCCTGGACGGCATCAGCTGCGCATTCCGGCAGGGCGAGTACTGGTCCATCATGGGTGTCTCGGGCAGCGGCAAGTCCACCTTGCTCAACATCCTCGGTTGCATCGACCGGCCGACCAGCGGCTCCTACCGGGTAGTGGATGCCGAGGTCGGCGAGCTGGACGACGACGCTCTGAGCGACCTGCGCTGCCATTACCTGGGCTTCATCTTCCAGTCCTACAACCTGATCCCCCAGCTCACCGTTCTCGAGAACATCCTCGTGCCCCTCTTCTACCAGGATGATCCGCCGGCGGACGGGGAGGAGCGGGCCGTGGCCCTGGCCGAGCGGGTCGGCCTGGGTGACCGGCTGAAGCACCGACCGACGGAGCTGTCCGGTGGCCAGCAGCAGCGGGTCGCCATCGCCCGTTCCCTGGTCAACGATCCGGCCCTGCTCCTGGCCGACGAGGCCACCGGCAACCTGGACAGCCGCACCGCCGCCGAGATCCTCGACCTCTTCGACGAGCTCCACGCCGAGGGGAAGACCATCCTCTTCGTCACCCACGAGCCCAGCGTCGGCCGGCGCGCCGAGCGCACCCTGCGCCTCCGGGACGGACGGGTGGAGGGCGTGGAGGAGAACCGCCGGGCAGTCTGATGCTGCACAGCCCCTACCTGCGTGCCGTCCGCCTGGGGGTGAGCAGTCTGCTGCTGCACAAGCTGCGCAGCCTGCTCACGACGCTGGGGGTGCTGTTCGGGGTGAGCAGCGTCATCGCCATGCTCGCCATCGGCGAGGGCGCGAGCGAGGAGGCCCAGGAGCAGATCCGCCAGCTCGGCAGCCAGAACGTCATCCTCCGGGCGGTGAAACCTCCCGACGAGCAGGTGAGCGACCAGACCAGCCGGGTCCTGGCCTACGGGCTCACCGGGGCCGACTTCCGCCGGGTCTCCGAGACCTTTCCCTGGGTGCGGCGGGCCGTGCCGGTGCGGATCCTGCCCCAGGAGGTCCGACGCCGGGAGCGGGCCCTGAATCCCAGGGTGCTGGCCACGACTCCGGACTACCTGGGCGTGACGGGGCGCATCCTGGCCATGGGCCGCTTCCTCACCGAGGCGGACGAGCGCAACGTGGCCAACGTGTGCGTCCTCGGCTACGAGGTGGCCCGCTACCTCTTCCCCCTGGAGGAATCCGTCGGCCAGGAGATCCGGATCGGGGCGGACTACTTCACCGTCGTCGGGGTCCTCCTTCCCCGGGTCCGGCTGGGCGACGACCCGGCGAAGCCCGGGGAGAACGTGACGGGGGAGATCCTCATCCCGTTGAGCACCGGCCAGCGCTGGTTTGGCAGCATGCAGGTGAAGATCCGCAGCGGCAGCCGGGAGATGGAGCAGGTCGAGCTGCACGAGATCATCGCCGAGGTGGACCGGCCGGAGAACGTGTTGCGAACGGCGGAGGCCTGCCGAGAGATGCTCCGGCGCTTCCACGGCCAGAAGAAGGACTACGAGGTGGTCGTGCCCTTGGAGCTCCTCCTCAGGGCCGAGGAGACGAAACGGATCTTCAACATCGTCCTGGGCAGCATCGCCGGGATCAGCCTGCTCGTGGGTGGCATCGGCATCATGAACGTGATGCTGGCCACGGTGACGGAGCGGACCCGGGAGATCGGCATCCGCCGCGCCCTCGGGGCCAAGCGGCGGCACATCGTCACCCAGTTCCTGGTGGAGACCGTCGTCCTCTCGGCCGGGGGGGGCGTCCTGGGGATCATCCTCGGTCTGCTCATCCCCCTGGCGGTGGAGCACTGGGCCGAGATGCGCACCATCGTGACTCCCGGAGCGCCGGTGCTGGCCTTTGGGATCTCCGCGGGGATCGGGATCATCTTCGGGCTCTATCCTGCCTGGCGAGCCGCGACCATGGACCCGGTGGAGGCCCTGCGCCACGAATAGCCGAAGCTGGCCCCGCCGGCTGGATCACCGGGGGCTCCAGGCGGCCAGGCAGGCCACCTTCCAACGCAGCAGCTCCGCCGCCGTCCAGCGGTGCCCCGTCACCCCGAGGCACTGGGCCGGCGTCGGCACCCGCGGCTGCACCGTCACCGGCCGGATGTAGTTCCGGTACGCCACCCACACCCACAGGTGGTCCGCCAGCCACGCCCGCCGCTTCGACGCCGCCCAGGTCCGCCGCACCAG
The DNA here is from genome assembly GCA_964389745.1 of uncultured Planctomycetales bacterium. Classification (GTDB taxonomy): domain Bacteria; phylum Planctomycetota; class UBA1135; order UBA1135; family UBA1135; genus CAYMFV01. The sequence continues at coordinate 14,029 of CAYMFV010000033.1, forward strand.
GCGCGACACCCCGTCCCGGAGCATCGCCAAGGTCAGGTTGATCGGAAACAGCAGGTTCGCCGGCGTCCGCGGCGCCCGGGACGACACCCGCTGGTGGCCGGCGAGCTGCTTCCCCACCGCCTGCCGGAGGATCTTCCGGTAGCTCAGCTTCTTGTCCGTCTGCACGTCCACGAACACCTCCGGCTGCAGGTGCCGGCCGAGGACCCGGAAGCACTCCGTCACCACCGCCCGGGACTCCGAGCGGCGCTTGCCCTCCGCCTTCTCGAGCGCCTCCTTGC
>CAYMFV010000034.1:0-14053 GCA_964389745.1 uncultured Planctomycetales bacterium
GTGGTGGCGGGTCCAGGACCCCAGTGCCCGGGCGGCGGTGGCCCTGGCGGCCCCCCGGCCCGGGGAACGGATCCTGGACGTCTGCGCCGCCCCCGGGGGCAAGGCCTTCGCCGCCTGGGAGCTGACCGGCGGCGAGGCCCGGGTCGTCGCCTGCGACGTCTCCCAGGAGCGCTTGGAGACCCTGGAGGCCGACCGCCGCCGCCTCGGCCACGAGCTGGTGGTGCAGCCCATCAGTCCCGGCGGCAAGGGCGTCCCGGAAGGGGAGTGGGACCTCATCCTCATGGACGTTCCCTGCACCAACACCGGCGTCCTCGCCCGCCGGGCCGAGGCCCGGTGGCGCTGCAGCCCCGAAGCCCTGGCCTCCTGCGTCAGCGCCCAGAAGCGCATCACCAAGTGGGTGCTGCCCCGGCACCTGGGGCCGCGCACCCGGGTTCTCTGGACGACCTGCTCCCTGGAGCCCGAGGAGGACGTCCAGGCCGCCGCCCGGGCTGCCCGCCGGGGTGGCCTGCGCCTGGCCGAGGCCCGTCTCTTCGAGCCCGGCCCCGACCGGGGCGGTGGCTTCGCGGCGCTCCTGGTGCCGGAGTAGCTAGCTTGGGGCCGACGAAGGGGCCAGCCCGCCGACCAGCCATGATCCGCCTGGGCTACAACTCCAACGGTTTCGTCCACCATCGCCTCGAGGAGGCCCTCCCCTGGCTGGCGGAGCTCGGCTACCGGGCGGTGGCCATCACGCCGGACGTGCCGCACCTGGACCCCCGGCGGACGACGGCGGCGGAGGTGGAGGCCATCGGTCGCCTGTGCGCCCGCCTCGGCCTGGAGGTGGTCGTCGAGACCGGGGCGCGCTTCCTCCTGGATCCCCGGCGCAAGCACCGCCCCAACCTCCTGGAGGTGGATGCCGCCCGGGCGCAGCGCCTGGCCTTCCTCGAGCGGATGGTGGACTGGTGCCCCCTCCTCGGCGCCCGGGTCCTCTCCCTCTGGAGCGGTGTCCTGCCCCGGGGCCAGGAGGACGCCGGGGCCGAGGCCGCCCTGGCGGCGGGGCTGGAACGGCTTCGGGAACGAGCGGAGCCCCTGGGCGTCACCCTCGCCCTGGAGCCGGAGCCCGGCCACTGGATCGCCACCCTGGAGGACTACGCCGCCTTCACGGCGGCCCGTCCCGGCCTGGTACGCCTCTGCCTGGACGTGGGGCACGTGCTGGCGGCGGGCGAGGGCGAGGCCCACGGGGCGATCCGCCGCTGGCACCAGGAGATCGCCGTCCTCCAGCTCGATGACATGCCCCGGGGCCGGCACGAGCACCTGCCACCGGGCGAGGGCGACGTCGACTGGACGGCCCTGCGCGCTGCGGTGGAGGAGACCGGCCTGGCGGTTCCGGCCTGCTTCGAGCTGAGCCGGCACAGCCACGGCTTCCACGAGCTCGCCCCCCGGATGATCTCCTTCTGGAGCGCGATCCCCGGGGCCTGATGCCGATGCTCTCGGTCCACGATCTCACCCGCTCCTACGACGGTCGGCCGGCACTGGAGGCCCTCTCCTTCGAGCTCGGGCCGGGGGAGATCCTCGGCCTGGTCGGCCCCAACGGCGCCGGCAAGACGACGACCCTGCGCATCCTGGCCGGGGTGCTGCGGCCGGGCCGGGGCACGGTGCGCCTCGGGGACGCGGATCTCGCCACGGACCCCCGGGCCGTGAAGCAGCGGCTGGCCTTCGTCGGCGACGAGCCCGAGCTCTTCGGCAGCCTGACGGTGCTGGAGCACCTGCGCTTCACCGCCCGCATCTACGGCTGCCCGAGCTGGCGGCGCCGGGCCCGGGAGCTCCTGGAGCGGCTGGAGATGGCCGAGCAGCAGCGGGAGCTGGGCGGCTCCCTGTCCCGGGGCCAGCGGCAGAAGGTCGCCCTGGCCTGCGCCCTGCTTCACGAGCCCGACCTCCTCCTCCTGGACGAGCCCATGACCGGTCTCGACCCCCTGGCCATCCGCACCCTGGAGGAGCTCCTCCGGGAGCAAGCCGCGGCGGGGCGGTCAGTCATCCTCTCGAGCCACCTCCTGGCCCAGATCGAGCCCCTCTGCAGCCGCTTCCTGGTCCTGCACCATGGCCGGCGGCTCCTGTACGGGGTGAAGGAGGAGCTCCGGGCCGCGGTGCCCGCCCTGCGGGAGGACGCCAGCCTCGAGGAGATCTTCCTGCAGGCCACCCTGGCGCCGCCCCCCCCCTCGGCGACGGACGACACCCCGTGAACCCGGGCCTCCTCTACCTGCTGCGCCTGGGGCCGTTGGCCCGCCTGCGGAGCATCCGCCGGCGCCTGGGCAGCCGCCGGGGGCTGCTGGTGACCCTGGGCGCCCTGCTGGCCTTCCTGGCCATCCTCCTGCCCCAGCTCTGGCTGCTGACCCGGCGGGACCCCGAGGACCTGGCCCGGATCGCCGCCGCGGCCCGGCGCCTCGGCCCCCCCCTGATGCTCGCCCTGGCCGTGACCTCGGCCTTCCGGGGCCGGGGCGTCTACCTGCGACCGCCCGAGGTGCAGTTCCTCCTGCCCGCGCCCCTGGCCCGGCGGGAGCTCCTCCTCTACCTGGTGTTCAGCCGCCTGGGCGGCGCCGTCTGGAGCACCCTTTGGCTGGCGGTGTTCACCTTGCGCTTCGCGCCGACGGTACCCGGAGCCCTGGCCGGCCTCTTCCTCTTCAACGCCTTCCTCCTGCTCCTCTCCCAGGCCTCGGGGCTGGCCGGCGCCGCGCTCTCGGCCCGCCTCGGCCGGCGCCTGCGCCGGACCCTGCTCCTGGTGGCCGTTGCGCTGGTGGCCGCCGCCCTGTGGCACGCCCGGGCGAGCATCCCCACCGGTGCCGGCCTCATGCCCGTCCTGGACCGGGCCCTGGACCTGCCCTGGGTCCGGGTCGTCGCCTGGCCCATGCGTCCCTTCGTGGAGGTCTTCCTGGCCGGGTCCCTGGCCGGCGCCCTGCCCTGGGCCGGTGGCGCCCTGGTGCTCCTGGCCGGCCTCTTCGGCCTGGTCCTCCTGGCGGACGTCGCCTGGGAGGAGAGCGCCCTGGAGCGCAGCCACAAGGTCCAGGAGACCATGCGGCGCATCCGCAGCGGCGGCCCGGCGGCCCGGCGCCCGGGGCTGAAGGGGCTCGCCATTCCCGATTTCCCGCGGCTGGGTGGTGCCGGCACCCTGGCCTGGCGGCAGGTCCTGGAGATCCTGCGCAACTTCCACGGTCTCCTGTCCCTGGTGGCCAGCTTCACCATCATGCTGGTCATCCTGCCCTTCGCGCAGATGAGCGGCGCCGCCACGGTCACGATCGTGGTCCTGGCCGGCTTCTTCTTCCAGAACTCCCCCTTCCTCGCCTTCGACCTGCGCCGGGACCTGGACCGCCTGGCGTGGCTGCGCAGCCTGCCGATGTCGCCCCTGGCGGTGGTTCTTGGAGAGGTCGTGCCGGCGGTCCTCCTCCAGACCCTGGTCCAGTTCCTCTTCCTCCTGGCCTTCGCCCTCTTCCGGGGACCGGTGGACCCGGACGTCTGGACCGCCGCCATCCTGGCCCTGCCTGCCTTCAACCTCCTGGCCGCCGGGCTGCAGAACCTGGCCTTCCTCCTCTGGCCGCGGCGGCTGCTGCCGGAGCAGGGCGCCGACTTCCACTTCCTGGGCCGGGTGTGGGGTGAGGCCCTGCTCCTCTCCCTGGTCCTGGCCCTGGCCGGGGGCCTGGCCTTCCTCGTCGCCTCGGCCGCCTGGCGGGCCTCCGGCGGCTCGAGTGTTGTCGCGGGGCTGGCGGGCGCCCTGCTGCTGGGCGTCCTCTGCCTGCCCCTGTACGCCGGCCTCGCCCGCGCCTTCGCCGCCTTCGACGTCAGCCGGGACCTGCCCTGACGGCGGCGTATCCTGGCGCCGTGGACCCCTGTTCCGGGCGACTCCGTCTCGCCGCCGCCGCGATCCTGGTCCCGGCGGCCCTGGCCGCCGGCTGGGCCACCGGCGAGGCCGAGGAGCCCGCAGCCCGGATCCTGGCCGTCCTCGGCGGCCGGGAGGAGGCGATGGCCTGGGATCCCGTGCTCCTCCGGGAGGGGGGGAGGCTGTGGCTGGCCGTCGCCGAGCGGGACGCCGCCGGCCGGGAGCGGGCCACGGTCCTGCGCCGGCTGGACGCGGAGCTGCGCCCGGGCGCGGAGTCTCCCCCGCCGGCGGACTGGCCGCCCGGGGTCTTCGGGGGGGGGCTGGAGGAGGAGGCCGCCCGGGCCGCCGCCGCTGCCGGCCGGGAGTGGTCCTCGGCCCGGCTGCGCCGGGGCCGGCTCCTGGGCGACGCCGGAGCCGCGGGCTGGTGCCCGGACCTGGTCCGCACTGCTGCCGGCCCGGTCCTCGCCTGGGACCGCTGGCAGGGGGGGGACTACGACGTGCTCCTGCGCGAGCCGGACGGCCGGGAGACGGTGCTGGCGGGCAGCGCCCGGGCCGAGTTCCATCCTTCCCTTGCCGCCGACGACCACGGGCGCCTGTGGCTCGCCTGGGACGAGGCGCCGGAGGACTGGGGCCGGCGGGACGGCCTGCACGGCAGCAGGGCCCTGCGCCTGGTCGTCCGGGAGGGGGAGGGCCCATGGCGGGCCGTGGACCTGCCCGAGGACCTCCTCGATGGGGGGGGGCAGGTGGCGGAGCGCCCGCGCCTGGCGGTGGACGGCCGCGGTGTCCTGTGGCTCCTGGTCCGGGTCATGTCCCGCCAGCCCGATGCCGGCGGACCCGGCTGCCGGCGGGTGGTGTGGCAGCTCCGGGCCTGGGCCCGGACCGCGGCCGGCTGGAGCCGGGGCCTGACCCTGCCCCGGAGCGACGGCGGCAACGCCGACGGCCTCGCCCTCCTGGGCCTGCCGGAGGGCGGGCTCCTGGCCGCCTGGGAGAGCGACGGGCGGCTGGAGTTCTTCCCCGAGGTGAGCCTCTGGCGGCACAGCGTCTCGGGCCCGGCCCGGGTGGTCCTGGCCCGGCTGGTCGTGGCCGGGAGCGGCCCGGCCGCCGGGGCCGCCGGCGCCGAGTGGCCGACCGGTCGTCGCGCCCGGGCCGTGTCGCCCCCCCCCGGCGATCCGGACCCGGAGCTGGTGCCGGCGGGCTTCCAGCGCCTGTGGGGGGACCTGCACCGGCACAGCGACCTGTCCCGCTGCGCCGCTAACGAGGACGGGACCGTCGCCGACCAGTTCCGCTACGCCCTGGACGTGGCCGGGCTCGACTTCCTGGCCGTCACCGACCACTACCAGCACCTGACCCCGGCCTCCTGGGCAATGATCCGGGGCGTCGTGAACGTCTTCGACGACCCGGGCCGCTTCACGGCCCTGCACGCCTTCGAGCGGGTTCTCGGCAACGGCCACCGGAACATGTACTGCCTGGACGCCGCCACGGCGGCGGCAGCGCCCTTCACCCGGCCGGAGCCCGGCCACGTCTGGGACGGCTTCGAGGCCGGGCAGTGGGTGGCGATCCCCCACATGCTGGCCGACCGGCCCCAGGTGGAGTGGGAGGACCACGACCCCCGCTTCGACCGGGAGGTGGAGATCTTCCAGGGGCGGAGGGGGGGCTACGAGGGCGTCTTCGGCCTGCGCCGGGACCTCCGGGCCTACCGGCAGGGCAAGTACGTCCTTCACTACCTCCGGGCCGGGCGGCGCTTCGGCTTCGTCGGCGCCAGCGACCACACCGCGACCCTCCGGGGCTTCACCGCCGTCCTGGTCCGGGCGAACACCCGGGCGGAGATCTTCCGTGCCCTGCAGGAGCGCCGTTGCTACGCCGCCACCGTGCCCATGGCCCTGGACCTCCGCCTCGGCGAGCTGCTCATGGGCCAGGAGGGCCCGGTGGCGCCGGACGCCCCCCTGCACCTGCGGGTGGCCGCGGGCGGCGAGATCGCCCGGGTCGACGTGATCCGCAACGGCCGCCTGGCCCGGAGCTGGCACGGCCAGGGGGGGGGCGAGCTGCTGACCCTCCGCCTCGGCCGGGTGGAGGGCGCCCGCCGCCTGACCCTGGTCCTGGAGGACGCCGCGGCCGCCGGCCCGCTCCGCCCCTTCCTCCTCGAGGCGGGCGACCGGGTGCGCGTCGACGAGACGGGCCACACCGTGACCCTGGAGCTGCGCCTGGGCGCCATGGACGAGGACGGCCTCATCCTGCCCGTCGCGGTGGCAGGGGAGGGTGCCGCGGCCGTCCTGCGCAACGCCCGGGGCCAGGAGCAGCGCCTCGACCTGGCCGAGGCCCGCCGCCACCCGCTCCCCTTCCAGTTTGCCGGTGCCGGCTGCGAGCTCCGCCTCGACCCCCCCCCTCTGGGCCACGACCGCCTGGAGGAGGAGTGGCGGCCCGGCGACTGGAAGCCCGGCGACTGGTGCTACCTCCGGGTCCTGCGCAGCGACGGCGAGGCCGCCTGGACGAGCCCGGTGTGGGTGACGGCGCCCCGGTAGGGCCGGGGGCGGTCAGTCGTGGTCGTGGTCGTGCTCGTGTTCCTGGCCGCCCTCGGCGCCCTCGGTACCCGTGGCGCTGCCCCCGGTCCAGTCCTGGAGGACCGCCAGGTCCTGCTCGTCGAGGCGAGCGTCCCGGTGCAGGAGCAGGTAGGAATCCAGGGGCATCGCGCCTTCGGACACGTGCTCCCAGATCTCCTCCTTCATCTCGGCCTGCTCGCCGGCGGGCAGGCTGTTCCAGCGGGAGAAGTTCAGGTGCTCCCGGGCCTCCTCGACGTGCCTGGCCAGGAACCAGGCCACAGGCGCGACCCGGCTGTACCAGGGCCACGCGGTCCGGTTGGAGTGGCAGTCGAAGCAGGACTGCTGGAGCACGGCCAGGACCGGCCCGGGCACAGCCGGATCGCTGTGCTCCGGCGGGTTCTCCCGGTCCACCGGCACGAACTGGATGGCCACGAGGACCACGACGACGAGGAGCAGCAGCTTGCGGCGGAGGCCTTGCATGATGGCGCCATTGTGGATTCCTGGCTGGATCTTGCAACGTGCTAGCGTACGGCCCATGCGCCTCCGCCTTCTCATCCTTTTTTACGCCCTCCTGCTGCTGCTGCTCCCCTACCTCCTGGTGGAGCTCCTCGGTGCCCCCCAGAACGGTGACTGGCGCCTGTGGCAGCCCTTCGCCCTCGGCCCGGTGGGGGTCTCCCCGGACGGCTTCCTGGTCCTCCTGGCCACCTTGGCGGGGGCTCTCGGCGGGGCCGTGCACGGGGCGGGGTCCCTCACCCAGCACCTCGCCCGCCGGGACTGGCGCCGGGAATGGCTCGCCTGGTACCTGTTCCGGCCGCTCCTGGGCAGCGGGCTGGCGGTCCTCGTCTACTTCGCCCTCCGCGGCGGCTTCGTGCCCGCCGGCGCTACCGGCGAAGTGAGCCCCTACGGCGTCGGTGCCCTGGCGGGCCTCGCCGGACTCTTCACCTGGCACGTCACCCGGAAGCTCCGGGACGTCCTGGATGCCGCCTTCGGGACCGGCGGCGATGGCCAGGCCGGCAACGGCGGCGAGCCGCCGCGCATCGAGGAGGCACGCCTCGACGCCGGCGAGGGGAGCGCCCCCCCCGCGCTGCGTCTCCGGGGGGAAAGGTTCCCCGCGGACAGCATAGTCCGGGTCCTGGGCCGGGAGCTCGAGCCGGTCGAGGTGTCGCCGGGGAGCATCGTCTGTCCCCTTGGCCAGGAACTCGCCGCCGAGCTCGCGGGCCGGGGCGAGGTGGAGGTGGAGCTGACCCGGAAGGGAGCGGGCCGCCGTGCGGCTCTCGCCCGTGCGGCCCTGCGCCCGCCGGAGAGCCTCGGGCAGGACCTGTAGAATCCGCCGCACACCCCCCGGGGGCGGATCCCATGGACAGAGCCACACCCGACCTCCAGGAACTGCGGATCGACCGGACCCGGGGCCGACGGGGAGGTCGGGGGCTCGGCCTGCTCCTCCTCTTCGCCCTCGCCGCCGGCGCCTGGTTCGGCTGGCAGCGCTTCGGCCCGGCCGCCGATCCCCGGCCCGAGGTGGAGGTCGGCCGCGTGCGGCGCATCGGTGGCTTCGAGGCCCAGGAGGGTGTCTCCGCCAACGGCTACGTGGTCGCCCGGCGCCAGGCGGCCCTGTCCACCGACATCCAGGGGCGGCTGGTGGAGCTGCCGGTGGAGGAAGGCCACCGGGTGGAGGAGGGCGACCTCATTGCCCGCCTCGACACCCGGCAGCTCGAGGCCAACCTGGCCCGGCTCGAGGCCGAGGTGCGCCGGGGGCAGGCCGAGATCGAGCGGGCCCGGGCCGCCGCGCTCCTGGCCCGGAAGGACTACGCCCGCATCGAGCCCCTGGTGCGCCAGGGGGACCAGCCCGAGAGCGCCCTGGATGCCGCCCGGGCCACCCTCGACCAGGCCGAGGCCACGGTCCGCTCCCTGGAGGCCTCCCTGGACGCCACCCGGGCCGCCCGGGAGGAGGTGGAGGTCATGATCCGCAAGTCCTCCATCTTCGCGCCCTTCGCCGGCGTCGTGACCCGGAAGAACGCCGAGGTGGGGGAGGTGGTCAGCGCCATCTCCGCCGCCGGCCCCAACGCCCGGGGCGCCGTCGTCACCCTGGTGGACTTCGACACCCTGGAGGTCCAGGTGGAGCTGGCCCAGACCTCCCTGGCCGCGGTCCGCACCGGCGCCCCGGCCCTGATCTTCCTGGACGCCTGGCCCGAGGACGCCTACCGGGGCCGGGTCCGCCAGATCTGGCCGACCGCCGACCGGCAGAAGGCGACGGTGGAGCTCCGGGTCGAGTTCCTGGAGCGGGACGAGCGCATCCTGCCCGAGATGGGCGTGCGCGTGGTCTTCCAGGACGAGGAACGCCCCCCCGCCCCCCCCCGGGTGCTGCTGCCTGCCGCCGCCCTGGTGCCCGGCCCCCGGCCCCACGTCTTTGTCTACCGGGCCGGCACGGTGCGCCTCCAGGAGGTGCAGGTCGAGGAGGCGCCAGAGCCCGGGCTCCTGGAGGTCCGGGAGGGCCTCCGGGGCGGCGAGCTGGTGGTCCTGAAGCCCTCCGCAGAGCTGGACGACGGCGTCGCCGTGCGCCGGCGCGAGGAGACGTGAGTCCGGGCGTGCCGGCCGGCGTGGCGGTGGCCCTGCGCGGCGTCACCAAGACCTACACCCGGGGGGGGGAGACCCTGGTCGTCCTGGACGACCTGGACTTGGACGTCCCGGCCGGCGACTTCGTGGCCCTGATGGGGCCCAGCGGCTCGGGCAAGTCCACCATCCTCAACCTGGTGGGCGGGCTCGACCTGCCCGATGCCGGGGCCATCGTCGCCGTTGGCACCGAGATCACCGCCCTGCCGGCTGCCGACCTGCCCGACTGGCGGGCCGCCCACGTCGGCTTCGTCTTCCAAGCCTTCAACCTGGTGCCGGTGCTCACCGCCCTGGAGAACGTCATGCTGCCCCTGCTGCTGGCGCCCCTGACCCGGCGCCAGCGGCGGCGCCAGGCGGAGCGGGCCCTGGCGGTGGTCGGCCTCGAGGACCGGCTGCACCACCGGCCGAGCCAGCTCTCCGGCGGCCAGGAGCAGCGAGTTGCCATCGCCCGGGCCATCGCCACCGACCCGGACCTGATCCTGGCCGACGAGCCCACCGGCGACCTGGATCGGGACAGCGCCAACGCGGTCCTGGGCATCTTCCGCCGCCTCAACGACGAGCTGGGCAAGACCATCCTCATGGTGACCCACGACCAGGTCGCCGCCGAGCGGGCCCGGCGGGTGCTGCACCTGGACAAGGGGCTGCTCGTCGAGCAGGCGGCCGGCGTGGCCGACCCGGGCCGGCCATGACGCCCTGGCGGCTGGTCTTCCGCCACCTCATGGCCCACTGGTTCCGGAGCGGGCTGACCCAGCTCGCCATGGTGGTGGCCCTGTTCCTGTTCTGCTTCCTGGTCTCCATGGTCGCCACCCTGGAGGCGGCGGTGCGCCAGTCCAGCGCCAGCCGCCTGATGGTCCAGTCGGCGGTGTCGCTGTTCGTGGACCTGCCCCGGGACTACCAGCCGCGCATCGCCCGGGTGCCGGGCGTCGCCGGCGTCACCAAGTTCAACTGGTTCGGCGCCTACTTCCGGGAGCCGAGCGACAACTTCGCCGAGTTCGCCGTCGACCACGAGGCCTTCTTCGACCTGTACCGGCGGGACATGCGCATCGTCGCCGGGCCCGACACCGGGCTCGATCCCCGGGACGCGGCCCTCCAGGCGCTGGCCGCGGACCGCCGGGCCTGCATCATCGGCACCGCCCTGGCCCGGGACTTCGGCTGGAAGGTGGGGGACACCGTGCCCCTGACCAGCACCATCTACGTCAAGCGGGACGGCAGCGCCTGGGAGTTCCACGTGGCCGGCATCTACGAGCCGATCAAGGCCAACATGGACGACCGGACCATGTTCTTCCGCTTCGACTACCTGGCCGAGACCCTGGACAGCGGCCAGGCCACCGGTCCCATGGGCGTCGGCCTCTTCGCCCTGAACGTGGAGGAGGGCTACGACGCCGCCGAGGTGGCGGCCCGCATCGACGCCCTCTTCGCCAACGGGCCACAGGTGACCATGACCACCACCGAGGCGGCCCTCCAGGCCTCCTTCGTGGCCATGATCGGCAACCTGCCGATGTTCCTGGGCACCATCGGCGGCGCCGTGGTCTTCGCGGTCTTCTTCTCGGTGGTGAACACCATGCTGATGGCCGGCCGCCAGCGCCACCACGAGGCCGGCATCCTCAAGGCGCTGGGCTTCCGGGACCGGATCGTCGGCCGCCTGCTCCTGGCCGAGTCCCTCCTCCTCTCCCTCGGGGGGGGGAGCATGGGGATCGCCGTGGCGGTGCTGACCGTGCAGCCGATGAAGCGGCTCCTCGGGTCGTACTTCCCCGCCTACCAGGTGGCGCCGGGCACGGTCCTGGCCGCCTTCGGCGTCACCCTCCTCATCGGCCTGGTGGCGGGCACGGCCCCGGCCTGGATGCTGGCCCGCCTGCGCCCGGCGGAGGCCCTGCGCCTGGAGGACTGATGCTGCGCTTCCTCGCCGGCTTCGGGCTGCCCCTGGGCTACACCCTGCGCAACATCGCCGTGCGCCGGGCCTCGGCCATGTTCTCGGCCCTGGGCATCGCCCTCACGGTCGCGGTCTTCGCCGGCGTCATCAGCCTGCGCCACGGCTTCGAGCAGGTCTACAAGCCCCGGGGCGCCACCGACCTGGCCGTGTACCTGCGGCCCGGGACCAACTCCGAGGGCGAGTCGGGGCTGTCCCGGCGCCAGGTGCAGATCCTCCTCAAGGAGCGGCCGGAGATCGCCCGGGACGAGAAGGGCCGGCCCCTGGCCGCCGCCGAGGCCTTCCTCGCCGTGTACCTGGAGCTCCTCGACGGCGGCCTGGTGAACGTGCCCCTCCGGGGCATCCAGCCCACCACCCTGCGCCTCCACGGCGACGCCCTGCGCCTGGTTGAGGGCCGCTGGCCCCGCTTCGGCAGCGACGAGGTGGTGGTCGGCCGGCCCCTCACCTGGCGGATGCGCAACTGCCGCCTGGGGGACATCCTGCCCATCAACGCCACGCCCTTCCGGGTGGTGGGCATCTTCGAGCACGACGGCGTCTACGGCAGCGAGATCTGGGGCGACGTGGAGCGGGTGATGGATGCCCTGGACCGCCCCTTCTACTCCCGGGTCATCGCCAAGGTGCGGCCGGGCAGCGACTTCGAGGCCCTGGCCGAGGAGCTCCTCCACGACCCACGGACGCCGGCGAAGGTGCTCTCCGAGCGTGCCTACCTCCGGGCCCAGACCACCCTCTTCGGCGGGGCGCTCACCTTCCTGGCGGTCTTCCTCTCCGGGATCATGGGCGTCGCCGCCGTCCTCGGCGCCATGAACACCATGCTCGCCGCCGTCGCCAGCCGGACCCACGAGATCGGCGTGCTCCTGGCCCTGGGCTTCCGCCGTCAGGCCGTGTTCCTGGCCTTCATGGCCGAGTCCGCCCTCATCGGCCTCCTCGGCGGGGCCGCCGGCTGCCTCCTGGTCCTGCCCTTCGATGGCGTGCGCACCGGCGCCATGAACTGGAACACCTTCACCGACATCAGCTTCCGCTTCGACGTGACCCCGGACCTCCTGGTCCGGGCCTTCGGCATGGCCTTCCTCCTCGGCATTCTGGGCGGCGCCCTGCCGGCCCTGCGGGCGGCGATGCTCCGGCCGGTGGACGCCTTCCGGCAGCTTTGAGTCAGGGGGCGGTGCCCCAGGCCGTCCTACAATGCCGCGCCCGGGTCCGCCTCCCCGCCCGCCGCCCACGCAGAGCAGGAGCAAGAGAACCATGGCCGAGCGCGAGTTCTTCTTCGAGGAGATGTTCCCCCTGGGGCCGGCCGAGACGCCGTGGCGGCGCCTCGAAGGCGACTACGTGCAGGTCGGCGAGTTCGCCGGCCAGCGGGTCCTGCAGGTGGATCCCGCCGCCCTGACCCTCCTCGCCCGGGAGGCCTTCCACGACGTCAACCACTACCTGCGGCCGGGCCACCTGGCCCAGCTCCGGGCCATCCTCGACGACCCCGAGGCCAGCCCGAACGACCGCTTCGTCGCCCTCGACCTCCTCAAGAACGCCAACGTCGCCGCCGCCGGGGTGCTGCCCATGTGCCAGGACACGGGCACCGCCATCATCCTCGGCAAGAAGGGCCAGCAGGTGTGGACCGGCGGCGACGACCAGGAGGCCCTGGCCCGGGGCGTGTACGAGACCTACACCCGGGACAACCTCCGCTACTCCCAGCTCGCCCCCCTGGGGATGTTCGAGGAGGTCAACACCCGCTGCAACCTGCCGGCCCAGATCGAGATCCTGGCCACCGGCGGCGACCGCTACCACTTCCTCTTCATGGCCAAGGGGGGGGGATCGGCCAACAAGACCTACCTCTTCCAGGCGACGCCGGCCCTCCTCGGCGAGGAGGCCCTCCTCGGCTTCCTGGACGAGAAGATCCGCAGCCTCGGCACCGCCGCGTGCCCGCCCTACCACCTGGCCATCGTCATCGGCGGCACCTCCGCCGAGCTCAACCTGAAGACGGTCAAGCTGGCCAGCGCCCGCTACCTGGACACCCTGCCCGAGCGGGGCAGCGACACGGCCCACGCCTTCCGGGACCGGGCCTTCGAGGAGAAGGTCCTGGCCAGGGCAGCGGCCAGCGGCATCGGCGCCCAGTTCGGGGGCAGGTACTTCGCCCTCGACGTCCGGGTCGTCCGGCTGCCCCGGCACGGCGCCTCCCTGCCCATCGGCATCGGCGTCTCTTGCTCGGCCGACCGGCAGCTCCTCGGGCGCATCGACAGCGACGGCGTCTTCCTGGAGCAGCTCGAGCACGACCCGGCCCGCTTCCTGCCCGAGGTGGACGAGGCCGAGCTCGGCGGCGAGGTGGTGCACCTGGACCTCAACCGGCCGATGCGGGAGATCCTGGCCGAGCTCGCGAAGCACCCGGTCCGCACCCGCCTTTCCCTGACAGGGCCGATGATCGTCGCCCGGGACCTGGCCCACGCCCGGCTCCGGGAGCGCCTGGAGAAGGAGGGCAGCCTGCCCGAGTACTTCCGGGAGTGCCCGGTCTACTACGCCGGGCCGGCGAAGACGCCCGCGGGCCATGCCAGCGGCTCCTTCGGCCCGACCACCGCGGCCCGGATGGATCCCTACGTGGACCTCTTCCAGGCCCACGGTGGCTCGATGGTGATGGTCGCCAAGGGCAACCGCTCGCAGCAGGTGGTCGCCGCCTGCAAGAAGCACGGGGGCTTCTACCTGGGCTCGATCGGCGGCTCGGCGGCCCGGCTGGCCCGGGACTGCATCCGCAAGGTGGAGTGCCTGGAGTACCCCGAGCTCGGCATGGAGGCCATCTGGCGCATCGAGGTCCAGGACTTCCCCGCCTTCATCATCACCGACGACAAGGGCAACGACTTCTTCCTCGGCGACGGGGCGGCCTGACCCCGGTGCCAGGCGCAGAGCCTTCCGCCGTGCGGTAAGGTGGCGGTGTCATGCTGCCGCTCCTCGCCGCCCTCGTCCTCACCGCGCCCCAGGTCCAGTGGCGGGTCGAGCTTGCCCCGGACTGGACCGCGGTCTTCGACCGCACGAGCGGTTGGACCGGCGCCGACGGCATCTACTCCATCCCGCTGGACGGCGACGACCGCAGCGGCGCCCAGGGCCCGACCTTCTGCGTCGTCAGCGACACATTCATCGGTGACGTGGACGCCGAGGGAC
>CAYMFV010000035.1:0-13722 GCA_964389745.1 uncultured Planctomycetales bacterium
CGCAGGCGCGCCAGACGGTGCCACGAGCCAGCGGCCCCCCGGGCCCCGGCCGGCGGGCCGCCCACCCAGGGCCGCAAGGACGGGGCCCGGGCCCCCGGGGGCCGGGTCCTCCGGGAGCACGACGCCCGGCTCGACGCCCGGGGCCTGGTCCAGCTCGCCGACGCCTGGATCCTCCACGCCCGGGACGCCGAGGAGGCCGCCCGCTTCGTCCAGCTCGGTCGCGAGCGCTTCCCGGACCAGGCGGCGATCTTCGAGAAGGCCCGGAAGGCCATCGACGCCCTGGAGACCCAGGGAGCCGGCGCCGACCTGGGCTCCCTGGGCTACGTGGGCGACTGAACCCCCGTCAGTCCCCGGGCTCCAGGGGCTGCAGGTCGTAGTCGGCCGGCACCGGCACCCCCACCAGGCGCAGGACCGTGGGGGCCAGGTGCCGGGCGTCGTAGAAGTCCACCTGGTCCGACGCCGCCGGCCGGACCGGCCGGCTGGACAGGAAGATGCCCTGGACCACCGCCATGTCCACGCCGCAGTGGTCGCCGCTCCAGGGGCTCCAGTTGTCGTAGACGACCTTGTCCGGGTCCGCCTCCCAGGTGACGTTGCCGTCCTCGTCCTCCAGCTCCCGGAGGTGGATGCCCCCGGCGGTGCTGTTCCAGGCCGCCCGGTAGCCGGGGGCGAAGTCGATGGTCAGCTCCGGCGCCCCCTCGATGCCCCGGGCCCGGTCGTCCTGCCACCAGGGCCCGTCGTAGATCTCCTCCCGGCGGTAGACCCGGCGCACGATCTTCTCCCCCGTGACGGGATCCCGGAGCTCGTAGAGCCGGGCGGTGATGGCGTCCAGGACCCCAGGGGCCTCCTCGTCGGTGACGATGCCGCCGGCCTCCCGGCGGGCCCGGTTCAGGTAGATCTTCGAGATGGCCATGGAGTAGGCCCGGGTGCTGGCCCAGTCCACGTAGGCGAGGCGGCTGGTCCTGGGCCGCTCCATCAGGGGCATGCCCCAGCGGTCGGTGGTCTGGACCTTCAGGAAGCCCTCCACGGCCAGCCAGTTGTTCAGGTTCACCTCCCGCCGGAAGGAGTCGAAGCCGTGGTCGGAAACGATGAGCAGGGTGTCCTCGGGACCCATGTGCTCCAGGACCCACCCCACCGCCTCGTCCATCTTCTTGTAGATGGCCAGGACCGCGTCCCGGGCACGGATGGGCTCCCCGAAGAACTCGTACTCCCGGTCGGCCAGCTCCGGGTCGTACTGGGGATGGGACTCGTCGAAGTGGCGCATGAGCATGTGGCAGACCCGGTCGGGACTGCCGAAGAAGTGGAACAGGACCCGCCAGGAGTCGTCCTGGAAGGCGTCCTCCAGCATCCGCCGCCGCCACTTGTAGGTGAACTCGATGTCCGCCAGGAAGGCGGCGTCGCTCAGCTCGGCGTCCTTCACCGGGTGGGTCTGGCAGGCCCAGCCCAGGGTCTCGTAGAGGCCGATGCGGTCGGCCAGCTCGGCGGCGAAGTCCCGGGGCCAGCACATGCTGCTGCCGGGGATGGGCGCATAGGGGTCGATCTGCAGGGGCGCCGCGTAGAGCTCCAGGGCGCCGTCCAGCTCCTCGGCCCAGAAACGGACCATCGCCCGGGTCGAGAACCACGAGCTCCAGGCGAACTCCACCCGGAAGAAGTCCGACCAGCTGCCCAGGGCGAACTCCTGGCTGCTGCCGTCGACGGTCAGCGTGAGGCGCTCGGCACCCGGGCTCCAGACGACCTCCAGGGGCACCCAGGTGTCGAGGAGGTTGCCCTTCAGGAGCTGCTGGAGCCGCTGGATCTCCTCGCTGGCTGCCATGGGACCGCCCGCGGCGCCCTGGAGCTCCTGGAGACGCTTCTCCAGGTGCTCCCGCTGGACCTGGTTCGTCGGCCCGAAGAGCCGGGAGTGCCAGCGCCCCGGGCCGTCGGCCTCGAGCCGGTAGATGCGCCCGGAGCCCGCCGGGCTGCCGCTGCGCTCGTCCGGTCGGGCCGCGTCCTCGGCAGTGCGGGCCGGCACCGCCGGGTACTCCTTCCGCCGCCGGACGCGCTTGTCGGTGGTGGTGTAGAGAGCCCAGGAGTTGAGGCCGGCCTTGGCGTCCGGGGTCCCGAGCCCGCAGATGAGACGCCCGTGCTGGAGCTCGTCCGCCGGATAGGCCACGATCAGCCCCTGGCCCCGGAAGGGCACACCGGCCCGATCCAGGTCCACCCAGTAGCCCTCCGCCCGGACCAGGCTGTGCCAGCCGAAGCTCCGGAAGACGCTCGGGAAGCCCTGGCGCACCGAGAGACCCAGCCAGAGGCCCAGGGCCACGGGGACCGCGGCCACGCCCAGGGCCAGGGTGAAGCGCCGGCGCAGGAACCAGAACTGGAGGAGGCCCAGGAGCAGCCCCCCCCCGATGAAGGCCCAGGGCACCCAGGCGTGGGCCAGGGGGTCGCCGGCCGCCTCCAGGGGGACATCCACCTTCTCCTGGAAGCCGATGTCGGGGGACGGCCCCCGGCTTCCCTGGCGCACCCGGATGAAGTCGAAGACGCCGTGCTTGCCCGGGTTGCGCCCGGTGTTGAGGGTCGCCCAGGAGACCGGGGACTGGGCCGGGTTGGCTGGCATGAGGGGCGCGGCCGTGCCCTGCTCCCGGAGGCGGGCGAAGTTGGGCAGCTCGCCGGCATCCATCCAGCGGGTCAGGAGACGGTGGTCCACCCCATCCATGCCGAGGACCACCACCCGGCCGCCCTCCTGGGGCGCCAGGTGGGGGCCGGAGGCCGGGGCGAGGGCATCCCCTCCGGCCAGGACGGGCAGGAGGGCGAGGAGATGGAGGACTCGAAGCACCTTGTTCTGGGAGCCGGGACGAGGGACGGGAGGGGAGGCGGACGCCACGGCCACACCGCAGTGACCTGCCGCCTGGTGGAACCGTAGATTGTAGGGATGAGCGGCGGGCCCACCATGCCGGCACGTCTCCCCCTCCTCGCGGCCCTGGCCCTCCTGGTGGCGACGGTGGTGGTCCTCTGGCTGCTCCTCGGGGACCCGGGGCCCGGGCCCGGGCCGCCGCCAGTCCAGGCCCCGGCGCCGGCGACCCCGGCGCCCGAGCCGGTGCCGGCGCCCGCCGCCCCGCCGTCCCCCACCGAGCCGGCGGGATCCCGGGCCACCGTGGTCCTGCCCCCGGACTCCCCCTTCCGCAGCCGGGCCGCCGACCTGGCCCTGGTCCGGGGGCAGGTCACGGCCCCGGCGTGGCTCGACTGGCCCCGGGAGGTGCGCCTGGAGCTGGCCCCCCAGGCAGATCCGGAGGCCGAGCCCCGGATCGCCGTGGCCAGCCGGGAGCACCCGGTCTTCCGCTTCGAGGGCGTGCCCTTCGGCACCTGGCGCCTGCGCCTCACCGCCCCGGGCATCCAGGAGCAGGTGGTGCTGGTGACCACCGCGCCCGAGGTCCCCGACGTCTCCCTGGTGGTGCCCCTGCAGCCGGCCACCTGGATCCGCGGTCGCGTCCTGGACGCGGCCGGCCGGAAGGTGGCGGACATGCGGGTGACGGCCACGTTCATCCCTCCCGAGGCCCACAGCCGGCCGGGCCTGCCCCTCCAGGGGGTCACCGACCAGGAGGGCGAGTTCGCCCTGGCCGGCATCCGTCCCGGCCGCTGGCAGGTACACGCCGGCGGGCCCCGAAGCCCCCAGGGCGAACCCCGGGAGGTCTTCGTGAGCGGCCCCGAGGCCTGGGTGGAGCTGGTGGTGCCCGTGACCGGCCGGGCCACGGTCCGGGTCACCGACATCGTCACCGGCAAGCCCCTGGCGGGCGTCAAGGTCCAGGCCCTGCTCGTGGGCAGCCGCAGCCGAGGGCACGCCGAGGATGCCCGCACCACGCCGGACGGCCGGGCCGTCTTCCCCCACCTGCCGCCGGGCGAGTACGCCTTCACCGCCTGGGGGGGGGGACGAAGGCGAACGGTGGTCCGCCACCGGGTGGACGCCGACACCACGGCGGTGGTGGCCATCGCCATGCGGCCCCTGGAGGACGGGCCAAGCCAGTGGTGAGCCCCGGGCCGGCCCGTGGCCGGCGCGTGCTGGGGGAGGCTTTCCGGCTCGCCTGGCCGGCGACCCTGGCCCTGCTCCTGCACGCCGGCTACCGGGTCAACGACCAGTACTGGATCCAGGACCTCGGCCCGCCGGCCCAGGCGGCCCTGGGGGTGACCTCCTTCCTCCTGATCCTCAACTTCGCCTTCGTCACGCTGGTGCACGCCGGGACCCTGGCCCGGACCGCCCACGCCACCGGTGCCGGCGACGCGCCCCGTCTCCGAGCCCTCTACTCCACGGCCACCCGCCTGGGCTTCGGCTGGTTCGCCCTGGTGGGCCTGGCGGGCTGGCTGGCCACCCCCCTCTGGGTCCGGGCCCTGGGGGCCACCGGCGAGGTGGCGCCCCTGGCAGCCGCCTACCTCCGGCCCATCTACCTGTGCCTGCCCCTGATCGGCGCCAAGCCCCTCCTGGACGGCGTCTTCATCGGCCGGGGGGACACCCTGACGCCGATGCTTCTCTCCGCCGCCTCGGTGGGTCTCAACTTCCTCCTCAACCCGCTCCTCATCTACGGCGCCGGCCCGATCCCGGCCATGGGCATCGCCGGCGCCGCCTGGGCCACCGTCCTGGCCCGGGGCGCCGCCGCCACGGCCGCGGCCGTGCTCCTGGCCCGCCGGGGCCTCCCCCTCGCCTGGCGGGCTCCCTTCCTCCTGGGAGAGGCTCGGCGCATCCTGGCCATCGGCGCCCCGGTGGCCCTGTCCACTGGCGGCTACGCCCTGGTCTTCGTGGCCGTCCTGAAGACCACCATCGAGCCCTTCGGGGAGTCCGTCCAGGCCGGGCTCGGTGTGGCCTTCAACGGTGTCGAGGCCATCTCCTACTGCGCCCTGATGGGCCCCGCCGTGGCCGCCGCCAGCATGGTCGGCCGCCGCCTCGGCGCCGGCGACACGGCCGGCGCCCGAGCCGCCGTCCGGGCCTGCCTGCTCCTCTCCTGTCTCATCGCCTCGGCCTTCACCGCCGCCTTCCTGCTGATCCCGGACCGGCTGGCCGGCCTCTACACCGGGGACCCGGTGGTCCTCCGCCAGGCCAGCCTCTACCTGTGGGTCGTGGGCTGGACCCAGGTGGTGACCGCCGCCCAGGCCGTCTTCGAGCAGGCCCTGGCCGGCGCCGGCCACACCCTCGGCATGTCCCTCTTCAACCTGGCGGGCAACGGCGTGCGCATCCCGGCCGCCTGGCTCCTGGCCCACGGCCTGGGCCTGGGCCCGGCCGGCGCCTGGTGGGCCCTGAACCTGTCGAACATCCTCAAGCTCGGGGCTATCGTGTGGATCTATCGGGCCGGCCGCTGGCAGCGGTCCGGCTCGGTGCCCCCCCTGCCGAGAACCCCTGCATGCCCGCAGTCCGAGCCCTGATCCGGCCCCAGGACCATCCCCTCGACCGGGTCCTGATGGATGCCGGGGAGTGTGCCCGCTACAACCCCCAGCGCCACGAGTTCGTCCAGCTCACCGCCGTCCTCCACTGGGACCGGGAGCAGCGCCTGATGGTGGGCCACCGGGCCGTCCGGGCGGACGAGTTCTGGGTCCGGGGCCACATCCCAGGCCGGCCGCTGCTCCCAGGCGTGCTGATGATCGAGACCATGGCCCAGCTCGCCTCGGTCCTCTGCCGCTGCCAGTTCGGGCTGGACGACTACTTCTTCGGCTTCTACGGCGTGGACCGCATCCGCTTCCGGCGGCCGGTGCCGCCGCCGGCGGACCTGTGGGTGGTCAGCCGGGTCGTCCGGGGAGGTCCCGACCAGGCCCTGATGCGCTGCGAAGGGCAGATCCTCGACGCCGGGGGCCAGGTGGTGGCCGACGGGGTGGTCCTCGGCATCAACATGTAGCCGCCTCCGGGGGCAGGATGGCCATGACGTCCAGCTCCCGGCAGGTGCAGGCGTGCCCCAGGAGGTCCGAGAGGCTCGGCCGGGTGCGGCCCTCCTCGCCGGAGATGGCTTCCTTGATGTAGGTGCCGTGGGCGGAGCGGAGGGTGACCCGCCAGCCCTCCTCCCCCTGCTCCCAGGAGGCCACCTCCAGCCAGCGCTCCCGCTCGAGCTCCGCCCGGCGATGGGCGACCCGCCGGGGGGTGAACTGGACGATGGGGATCCGACCGCCATCCCGGAGCTCCCGGAGGCGGGCCTCGATGGCCTCCACCGGCGGTTCGTCGGGGAAGTCCAGGAGGGCCCGGTACTCCTTGGGACAGCGGGCCTCCTTGATCTCGGCAACCCGGCGCCGGCCGCAGTAGCGCAGCCCCAGGACCTCCATGCGGCCGGCTGCCCGGCGGTTGACCTCTGCCTCCAGGGCCTCCAGGTCCACCACCGGCCGGCGGCACTTCAGGAGCTCCAGGACGAAGGGCCGGCCCTCGCCGAGCATGCGCACGTCCACGTCCTCCCGGCCCGCGCCGTGGAACTTGTTGCGCCGGGCCTTGAACCAGGGCATGGCCACCCGGGCGAGGATCTCCTGGACCGAGTCCCGGGTGAGCTTGCCGTAGCCCTCGCAGCGGGCGCAGCCCCGCCCCTTGCACTCCGGGCAGTAGAAGATGGTCTGGGGCAGGTCCCGGACCAGCTTGCGGTAGCGGCCCTCGAAGAGGACGCGGACGGGTTCCTGGCGCTTCTCCATCTGGCGGCTCGGGGGGATGGCGGGCGGCGGCGGGGCTAGGATGCCGCCGTGTGGCCGGTACTCTTCACCGTCCGGATCCTCGGGCACGAGTTGCCCGTGCGCAGCTTCGGCCTCTTCGTGATGGTCGGCTTCCTGGTGGGAATGTGGTGGGGCACCCGCCTCTCCCGCCGCTACGGCAGCGACCCCGAGCACGACCACGAGCGGATCCCGGACCTGGCCTGGTGGGTGCTGCTCGGCGTCATCGGCGGGGGTCGGCTGGCCTACGTCCTGGTCAACCCGGGCGACTTCGTCCACGCCCCCTGGGAGATCCTGGCCATCTGGAAGGGCGGCCTGGTGATGTACGGCGGCCTGATTCTAGCCCTGGTCCTGGGCGCGTGGAAGGTCCGCCGCCTGGGCATGGACCCCTGGATGACCGCAGACTACGGCCTCACCGCCGGCTTCCTGGGCCAGGCCATCGGCCGCTGGGGCTGCCTGGCCGTGGGCGACGACTACGGGGCCCCCACTTCGGTGCCCTGGGCCATCCGGGTCCCGAACCCACTCCCGGAGGGCTCCCTCTTCCCACCCGTCCTGGCGGGCCTCCGGGTCCACCCCACCCAGCTCTACATGTCCCTGGCGGCCCTCGCCCTCTTCCTCCTGGGCTCCTGGCTGCTCCGCCACCGCCGCTTCCGGGGCCAGGTCTGCGCCCTGCTCCTGGCCGGCTACGCCGTCCTGCGCTTCGTCATCGAGTGCTATCGCTGGGACGCCGAGGCCCGGAGCGGCATCTGGAAGCCGGGCCACGGCCCGGCCGAGGTCCAGCGCCACCTCCAGGAGCTGGGCATCGTCGATGCCGCCGGCCGGGTCCTGGACCTCGAGGCCTGGCGGGAGCTCCTCCACCAGGGCGCCGAGCTGGCCCACCCGCAGCTCCTCCTGTCCACCTCCCAGATCGTCAGCCTGGTCCTCCTGCCGGCGGCCCTGGTCTTCTACCTCTGGCTCCGGCGCCGCCCGGGGGCCGCCCTGCCGGCCGCCTGAACAGCCATGGTCTTCCTGGCGGGCGTGGACGAGGCGGGCTACGGCCCCCTCCTCGGCCCCCTGTGCGTGGGCTTCGCCCTCTTCCGGGTCCCCGACGCCGACCTGGACCTGTGGCAGGTCCTTGACGGCGTGGTCTTCCGCCGCCGGGGCCGGGTCGGCAACCGGCTCCTGGTGGACGACTCCAAGCGGGTGCACAGCGGCCCCCGGGGCCGGGAGCACCTGGAACGCTCGGTGGCCGCCTTCCAGGCCCTGGGGCCGGTCCCCGATGCCCTCCTGGACTGGCTGGAGGCCCCCCCCGGCACCCCGCTCTCCTGGCTCCGCCGGGTGCCCTGGCTGCAGGAGCTCGCGGGCCCCCTCTGCCCCGGAGCGGACCCCGACCGGAGCCGCCTGGACGCCGCCCTCCTGCACCGGCGCCTGGACGCCCGGGGCTGTGCCCTGGCGGGCCTGGGCGCCCGGGCGGTGCCCGCCGGGGAGTGGAACGCCCTCCTGGACCGGCACGGGGGCAAGGGCGGCGCCCTCCAGGCGGTCACCGGCGAGGTCCTCCAGCGCCTGCTCCGGGCCGCCGGCGACGCCCCCCTCCGGGTCGAGCTGGACCGCCAGGGCGCCCGGCGCCGCTACGGCCCCTGGCTCCAACGGGTCCTGGCCCCCGACCGCCTGGAGGTCCACGCCGAGAGCCCGGCGGGCTCCCTCTACACCGCCTGGCTGGGCACGCGCCCCGTGGAGCTGCGCTTCCGGGAGGGCGCCGACGGCCGCCACTTCGCCGTGGCCCTGGCCTCCCTGGCGGCCAAGCAGACCCGGGAGCGCCTGGTGGACCTCTGGAACGCCTGGTTCGCGGACCAGCTCCCCGGCCTGCGCCCGACCCGGGGCTACGCCACCGACGCCCGCCGCTGGCTGCACGAGGCCGGCTCGGCCCTGGCGGCTCTCGAGCTGGACCGGGACCTCCTCGTCCGGCGCCTGTGAGCCCGCCCGTGCCCTCCCTCAGTCCGCATCGGAGGCGGGCTTCTCCGACTCTTCCTTCGCCTCCTCCTCGTCCTTCTCCCCGGAGCTCTCCACCGCCTCCCGGGCGAAGGGGAGCTGGTCCTTGTTCTGGGTGAAGAACTGGTAGAAGGGGTTGGTCGGGTCGATCTCCTCGGCGGCCTCCCGGGCCCGGGGATCCGGCCCCGGATCCTCCTCCCGGCGCCGGTCCCGGCCATCGCCCCGGCGACGCCGGCCCGGGCCCCCTCGTTCCCCCCCCCCGACGGGGCGGGCTCCGGCGCGACGGGCCTTCGGCCGCATGCTCCGCTGGGCCCCGCCGCGATCCGGAGCAGCGGACTCGCCCGCGGTGGTGCTGGTGCGCATGGAGAGGCGGAAGCGCTGGTTCTCCACGTCGATGGAGAGGACCCGGACCGTCACCTCCTGACCGACCTGGACCACCTCCGCCGGATCCTTGACGAACTGGTCGGCCATCTCGCTGACGTGGACCAGGCCCTCCCGCCGGGCCCCCACGTCCACGAAGGCGCCGTAGGGCAGGAGCGCGGTGATCCGTCCCCGGAGGACGGCACCGATCTCCAGGGCCTCGAGCCGGGCACCCTGCTGGCTCCGGGCCGGGGCGCGCCGGCGACGGCCACCCCGGATCAGGGCCTGCCGGACCAGGTCCACCACGGCGGGTCGCCAGCCCCGGGCGGAGAGGACCTCCTCCCAGGCCAGGGCCCTGACCAGGGCCGGCTCCTTCAGCACGGCGGCCAGGCCCGGCACCGCCGGCGCCTCCGGCCGACCATCGCTGCCAGCGGGGCTGTCGCCCTCGGTCGCCTCGGCCTGCTGGCGGCTCCGCTCCAGGGCCTCCCGGAGGGCACCGTAGTAGACGGGGTGCAGGGGCCGGGCGTCCAGGGGCTCGTCGCCCCGGCGGACCCGGAGGAAGCAGCAGGCCGCCCGCCAGGCCCGGGGCTCCAGGTCGAAGCGGGCCTGGAAGTCGGCCAGGGAGCGGAAGGGCGCCGTGGAGCGCTCCCGGATCACCCCCTCGGCGTCCAGGAAGGGCACCAGGCGCAGGACGTCCCGGCCGCCCTCGTTCAGGTCCACCCCCCGCTCCAGGAGCAGGTGGCGCAGGAAGGTGGTCTCGAAGGCCTCCAGACGCCGGCTGTTGATCTCGCCCCGGAAGGAGACGTAGGTCCGGACGATGTGGGGCGTGTGGAAGGCCGCGGCCCGGGGCTGCCAGGCCAGGCGGGCCAGGAGCAGGGCCTGGCGCTCGTCGTGGGTCAGGTGGGTCTCCCCGGGCCGGCGGGCCACCTCCCGGAGCATGGTCTTGACCACCGCCACCGGCACGAAGGCGGTGCGCAGGCGCTGCCCCTCGACCCGGAGGGCTTCGGTCAGGCGGTTGGTGACGTTGCGGGTGCCGCTGTCGGACTGGACGGCCAGCAGCCCCGGCCGCTCCTCGCCCACGAAGGCCAGGATCCGGTCGCCCAGGTCCTCGGCCTTGGCTGGCAGGGCAGTGGTCCGCAGGAGCTCGCCCCGACTGTCGATCAGGGCGGCCATGAGCTTGTTGCCGCGCAGTACGCACAGCCCCAGGACGGGGCCGTCGTGGCGGCCGCGGTCCAGGGCGTTCTCCAGGTGGATCCAGGCCTGCTGGAGGTGCAGGTTCTCGGCGTGGCGCTTGAGCCGGGCCCGTGCCTCCTGGGCATAGCGAGGCAGGCGTTCCTCCTCGAAGAAACGGAGGAAGAGCTTGAGGTAGGGATCCCGCTCCTGGGGCGGATAGCCCTGGACGGAGCGATCGAAGACACCCCGCAGCTCGGCCGCCGGCACCTCGAAGTGCAGGCGCAGGGCGTGGGCCCGCTCGCCCCGGCGCAGGACCAGGTAGCGGGCCGGATCCAGGGACAGGAGCGGCTCCCGGAGGCCGGCGAACTGCCGGTAGAGCCGGGTATCCACCTTGCTCCCTTCCGCCAGCTCGGCGCAGAGGACCGCCTTGTCCCGGAACAGGCGCCGCAGGTCCCGGGACAGGCCCACGTCGGCCCGGAGTGCCTCGACGAAGGCCCGCTGCTCCTCGCCCTCCGGGGGCTCCCAGCCCTCCGGGGGCGGGCTCGGCTCGAGGACCAGGGCAAGGTCCTCGAGGTCGCCCTCGTCCACCGCCTCCTCGACGGCGTGGAGGACGGTGGCCGGCAGGTCCCGACCCTGGAGGGCCCGGTGGAGGTTGCACCGGCGACGCTCCAGGGCCTCCTCCGCCTGCAGGCGCTCCAGGAGGAGCTCGAAACCGTAGGCGTTCGGGAACATCCCGGCGAGCCGGGGGTCCGCCGTCCGCAGCCACACGGGATCCTCACCCTGCGCGAGGGCGTCGCGCAGGTACTGGTAGACCGGGACCTTCAGTCCCAGGGCGCGGGCGACCCGCTGGTCGCTGCGCGAGATGTCCTTGGGGGGCATGGGACCGGGATTCTAGCAGTAGCCCCCCGGCCCGCCGGTCAAGGCCGCCGTGCCGGGCGCCGGTCCGGCGCCCGCTCCCCGGCTCAGGCGCCGGCCACGCCCAAGGTCTCCCGGAGGATCTTCTCGGCCAGACCGGCCGGCACCGGGGCGTAGTCCTGGGGCTCCATGGCGAAGGTCCCACGGCCCTGGGTCAGGCCCCGGAGCGTGCCGGCGTAGTTGAACATCTCGGCGATGGGCACCCGTCCCCGGATCTCCCGGAGGCCACCAGTGATGGCGATCTCGGAGATCTCCACCCGCCGGGTGTTCAGGTCGCCGATGACCTCCCCGAGGTACTCCTCCGGCACCTGGACCGAGAGCTTCATCATCGGCTCCAGGATCACCACGTTGCCCTCCACTGCCTCCCGGAAGGCGATCTGGCCGGCGGTGTAGAAGGCCAGCTCGCTGGAGTCCACGTCGTGGGCCTTGCCGAAGTGCAGGGTCGCCCGGATGCCGACGAAGGGCCAGCCCAGCCGGCCCCCCGAGGCCGCAGCATCCGCCAGGCCCTTGCGCACCGCCGGAATGAACTGCCGGGGAATGACTCCGCCGCTGATCGCATCCACGAACTCCAGGGGCGCCTCGGTCTCGGGATCGGGCTCGAAGCGGATGTTGACCACGCCGAACTGGCCGTGGCCGCCGCTCTGCTTCACGTGGCGGCCCTCCACGTCCCGGGGCGCCGCCAGGGTCTGGCGATAGGCGACCTTGGGCTCCCCCACCTTGATGGAGATGCCGTGGTCGCGCTGGATGCGGGTCAGGATGATCTCCAGGTGCAGCTCGCCCATGCCGGAGATGAGGATCTCATCGGTCTCCTCGTGGACGTGCACCCGGAAGGAGGGATCCTCCCGCTGCAGGTGGATCATGAGATCGCTCAGCCGGTCCCGGTCCTTCAGGGCCTTCGGCTCGATGGACATGCTGATCACTGCCTCGGGGAACTCCATGGACTCCAGGACCACGGGCCGGGAGGGATCGCAGATGGTGTCCCCGGTGACGGCGCTCTTGAGACCGACCGCGGCGCAGATCTCTCCGGCCCGAGCCTCGTCCACCGCCTCCCGCTTGTTGGCGTGCATGAACATCAGGCGGCCGACCCGCTCCTTGCGCCGGGTCCGGGGGTTGAGGACCGCATCCCCCCGGCGCAGCGTGCCCGAGTAGATGCGGACGAAGGTCAAGTCGCCATTGGGGTCGGCGATGGTCTTGAAGGCCAGGGCCGCGAGGGGCTCGTCGATGCCCACGCCCCGGACCACCTCCACCTCCTCGTCCCGGGGCTCCCGGCCGACCACGGCGCCCTTGTCCAGCGGACTGGGCAGATAGTCCACGATGGCGTCCAGGAGGAAGCGCACGCCCTTGTCGTGGAGAGCGGAGCCGCACAGCACCGGGACGGCGCGGCCGAGGACGGTGGCCTGGCGCACCGCCGCCCGGAGCTCCTCCTCGCTGAACTCCTCCCCTTCCAGGAAGCGCTCCACCAGGGAGTCGTCCACCTCCACCACCCGCTCCACGAGCTCGGCGCGGCGCGTCTCGACCAGCTCCCGGTACTCCTCGGGGATCGGCATCTCCTCCGCCTCGGACCCCCGGCTGCCCGCGACGAAGCGCCGGGCGGTGCGGGAGATCAGGTCGACGATGCCATAGAACTCCTTCTCCTTGCCCAGGGGAAGCTGCATGCGCACCGCGTTCGCCCCCAGGCGATGGACGATCGACTCCCAGGCCTGATCGAAGTCGGCGCCGGTCCGGTCCAGTTTGTTGATGAAAGCGATCCGGGGCACGGCGTAGCGATCGGCCTGCCGCCAGACGGTCTCGGATTGGGCCTCGACGCCGGCCACGCCGTCGAAGACCGCCACCGCTCCGTCCAGGACCCGGAGGGAGCGCTCCACCTCCACCGTGAAGTCCACGTGCCCCGGCGTGTCGATGAGGTTGATCCGGGTGGCTCGCCAGTCGCAGCGGGTGGCAGCGGAGGTGATGGTGATGCCCCGCTTCCGCTCGTCCTCCAGGTAGTCCATGGTCGCCTGGCCGTCGTGCACCTCGCCGATCTGGTGCACCCGACCCGTGAGGTAGAGGATGCGCTCGGTGACCGTGGTCTTGCCGGCATCGATGTGAGCCATGATGCCGATGTTGCGGATGCGGGTGAGACGTCGGCGCTCTTCCTCGGAGAGGCCTTCGACGGGGACGGGACGGGTCTTGGGAGCCATGATCGGCACTGGGTCGGACTGGACTTCGGGCCACGGAGGTCCTGGGGAGGAGCGGCAGCCGGGCGGACAAAGCTGTCCTGCGAAGCCTGGCACGCGCCGGAGAAGCCGGCCATTGTAGGAGGAAAGCCCGGCGGACGCTAGGCTCGCCCGGGCCGTGGTCGAGCTCCGCCGCAGCCGCCCCCTCACGGTCCGGGTTCCGGCCTCCACGAGCAACGTGGGCCCGGGCTTCGATGCCCTGGGCATCGCCCTGGACATGTCCCTCACCGCCCGCTGGCAGGCCGGCGAGCGCACCGTGGTGGAACGCCAGGGCGCCCTGGCGGAGTCGGTGCTGCCCACGGGGAGGGATCCCGTGCTCCGGGGCATGCGCCGGGCGGCCATCCTCGCCGGGCGGGAGCTGCCCCGGGGCCGAGTGGTGGTGGAGGCGCCCTTTCCGCCGGGCCGGGGCCTGGGTGCCAGCGGGGCGGGCATCGTCGCCGGTCTCCTCCTG
>CAYMFV010000036.1:0-13704 GCA_964389745.1 uncultured Planctomycetales bacterium
CCGAGACCTCGGAGCCGGCCTGGACGAAGCGGAAGATGTTGTCGATGAAGAGGAGGACGTCCTTCCCCTCCTGGTCCCGGAAGAACTCGGCCATGGTCAAGCCCGAGAGGCCGACCCGCAAGCGGGCGCCCGGGGGCTCGTTCATCTGCCCGAAGACCAGCACGGCGTTGTCGATCACCCGAGCCTGCTGGCCTTCCGGCGTGGTGTAGGTGGCGTCGTTCATCTCGAGCCACAGGTCGTTGCCCTCCCGGGTGCGCTCGCCGACGCCGCAGAACACCGAGAAGCCGCCCTTCTCCACCGCGGTGATGCGGATCAGCTCCTGGATGAGCACCGTCTTGCCGACGCCGGCGCCGCCGAAGAGGCCGATCTTGCCGCCCCGAGCGAAGGGACACAGGAGGTCCACCACCTTGAGGCCGGTCTCGAAGACCTCGGTCACCGCCTCCTGGTCGGTGAAGGAGGGCGGCGGGCGGTGGATGGGCCAGCGGTCCTCGGCCTCGACCTCGCCCTTCACCTGCCGGTCCAGGGGCCGGCCGAGGAGGTCGAAGACCCGGCCGGTCGTGGCCCGCCCGACCGGGACCATGATCGGCGCGCCGGTGTTGATGCAGGTCATGCCCCGCTTCAGGCCGTCGGTGGAGGACATGGCCACGCACCGGGCGACGTCGTCGCCCAGGTGCTGGGCGACCTCCAGGACGAGGGGCTCGGCACCCTCCCGGGGCACGTGCACGGCGAAGTTGATGCCCGGGAGCTCCATGTCCGGGAAGGCGACGTCCACCACCGGACCGAAGATCTGCTTGATGATTCCTTGGGCGGTCATGACTGCTGGGTCCTTGACAGGATCAGAGGGCCTCGGCACCGGCGACGATCTCCAAGATCTCGCTCGTGATCTTGGCCTGGCGGGCCTTGTTGTAGCTGCGGGTGATCTCGCGCTTCATCTCGGCGGCGGCGTCGGTGGCGTTCTTCATGGCGAAGCGCCGGGCCGCGAACTCCGAGGTGAGGGCCTCGAGGAGGGCGTGGTGGATGGTCGTCTCCAGGTAGACCGGCACCAGGCGGGCCAGGAGCTCCGGCCCGCCCGGCTCCAGAATCGGTTCCTGGAGGGCGGCGTCGGCGGCCGGCGCCGCGATGGGGAGCAGCGGCTCCACCACGGGGTCGTAGCGCACCATGGAGTGGAAGCGGGTGAAACAGAGGTCCACCCGGCCGAGGCGGCCTTCCCGGAACTCCCGGACCAGGAGCCCGCTGATGCTGGCGGCGTCCTGGAAGGAGAGGCGTTCGAGGATGTGCTCCTCGAGGTAGGCGGCAACGTCGTAGCCCCGCTTGGCGGCGTGCTGCATGGCCTTGCGCCCGATGACGAAGAGGCGCACCGGGCGCTCACGGCCGGCCACCTCCTCGTCGAGCCGCCGCTGGACGTTGCTGTTGTAGGCGCCGCACAGGCCCCGGTCGGAGCCCACGAAGAGAATGCCCTCCGGCGCCCCGGGAGCACCCGACAGGAACAGGGGCGCCGCTGTGCCGGCGGCCCCGGGGTTGGCCGCCACGGCGCCGCCGAGCCGCCGCACCAGCTCGGCGATGCTCTCCGAGTAGGGCCGCGCCGCCACCGCCCGGTCCTGGAAGCGACGCAGGCGCGTGGTCGCCACCATCTCCATGGCGCGGGTGATCTTCTGGATGTTCCCGACGCTGGTGATGCGCTGGCGGAGGTCGCGGAGATTGGGCATGGCGTGGTCTCGGCGGCAGGGCGATCAGACGGTCAGGAAGCCCTTCTTGAACTCCTCGACGGCGGCGCGGACCTGGGACTCGATCTCCTCCGTCCACTTGGTCTTCCAGCCGTTCAGCTCCTTCATGACCTCGGGATGGGTGTCGTGCATGTACTCGACGAAGCCTTGCTCGAAGTCCCGGATGCGGTCCACCGGGATGTCGTCCAGGACGCCGCTGGTCCCGGCGTAGATGGCCACGATCTGGTCGGCGTTGGGCAGCGGCCGGTACTGGCCCTGCTTCAGGAGCTCCACCAGCCGGGCGCCACGGCTCAGGGCCTGCCGGGTGGCCTTGTCCAGGTCCGAGCCGAACTGGGCGAAGGCCTCCAGCTCCCGGTACTGGGCCAGGTTGATGCGCAGGCCCCCGGCCACCTTCTTCATCGCCGGGGTCTGGGCGGCACCGCCGACCCGGCTCACCGAGATACCGACGTTCACCGCCGGCCGCACGCCGGAGTAGAAGAGGTTGCCCTCCAGGAAGATCTGGCCATCGGTGATGGAGATGACGTTGGTCGGGATGTACGCCGAAACGTCCCCTTCCTGGGTCTCCACCACGGGCAGGGCGGTGAGGGAGCCACCGCCGGCCTTGTACCGCGGGTTGAGCTGCGGCGCCTCGTCGGACAGCTTGGCAGCCCGCTCCAGGAGCCGGCTGTGCAGGTTGAAGATATCGCCGGGGAAGGCCTCCCGGCCGGGGGGCCGGCGCAGCAGGAGCATCACCTGCCGGTAGGCCGCCGCCTGCTTGGTGAGGTCGTCGTAGGCGATGAGCACGTGCCGGCCCTCGTCGCGCAGCCGCTCGCCCATGGCCACACCGGCGTAGGGGGCGAGGAACTGCATCGACGCCTCCTCGGAGGCGGTGGCGTTGACCACGATGGTGTAGGGCATGGCGCCGTTCTCCTCGAGCCGCCGGACCACGTCCACCACCGTCGACTGCTTCTGGCCGATCGCCACGTAGATGCAGATCACCTGCTCCGGGTCGTTCGGGTCCCCCCCCCCCGTCAGGCGCTGGTTGATGATGGTGTCCAGGATCAGCGCCGTCTTCCCGGTCTGCCGGTCGCCGATGATCAGCTCCCGCTGGCCCCGGCCGATGGGGATCATCGAGTCGATGGCCTTGATGCCGGTCATCAGCGGCTCCTTCACCGGCTGGCGTTCGATGACGTTCGGCGCCGGCTGTTCGATCGGCCGGTAGTCCTCGTCGGTGGCCTGGATCGAGCCCTTGCCGTCCCGGGGCTGGCCCAGGGCATCCACCACCCGGCCGACCATGCCCATGCCGGTGGGCACCGAGATGATGCGCCCGGTGGTCTTGACCGTGTCCCCCTCCTTGACCTTGGCGGCATCGCCGAGGAGCACCACGCCGACGTTGTCCTCCTCGAGGTTCAGGGCCATGCCCATGACGCCGCCGGGGAACTCCAGGAGCTCCGACATCATGCAGTCGTCCAGGCCGTACACGCGGGCGACACCGTCGCCCACCTGGAGGACCGTGCCCACCGACTCGGTGGCGGTGCGGGCTTCGTAACCCTCGATCTCCTGCTTCAGGATCGAGGTGACTTCCGAGGGGTGCAGTTCCATGGAGACGGGTCTGGGAAGAGCTGGGGTCAGTCGAGGGGGTCAGGCGCCGAGCTCGGCCTGGAGGAGGTGGCGGCCCAGCCGCTCGAGGCGGCCCCGGGCCGAGCCGTCGTAGCGGACGCCACCGAGAGTGACGCGGACGCCGGCAAGGAGCTCCGGGACGACGCGGGGCTCGAGGAGGACCACCTGGCCGGTGCGCCGGCCGAAGCTCTCCTGGAGGGCCCGGACCACCGGCTCCTCCAGGGGACTGGCCGACTCGAGGACGCCGCGCAGGCGGCCCTGCTCCCGGTCGAGCTCCTCCTGGAAGACTCCGGGAAGGTCGGCCAGGACGGCGTGGCGCCGGCGCCGGGCGACCACCGCCAGGAGGCGGCGGACCAGGGGGTGGCAGCCCTCTCCCAGGGCCCGTTCCAGGGCGGCGGCCTTGCGGGCGAGCTCGACCCGGGGGTCGGCCAGCCAGGACGCGACCTCGGGATCGCCAACCACCTGGCCCAGGAGCTCCACGTCGGCGGCCACCGCATCCAGGGCCCCGGCGTCCCGGGCAGCCTCGAAGAGGGCCCGGGCGTAGCGGCGGGCGGCGGCGCGCTGGGGCGTGGCGGCCATGGCCTAGTCTCCGGCCAGCTCGGCCTGGAGAGCCCGGACCAGACGCTCCTGGTCCGCGGGGGCGAACTCCCGCTCCAGGACCTTCTCGGCCACGAGCACACCCAGGCGCACGGCCTCGCCCCGCAGCTCCTCCCGGGCGGCGCTCAGGGCACGCTCGATCTCCTCCCGGGCCCGGGCCCGGTCGCGCTGGGCCTGCTCCTGGGCGGCCGCCAGGATCTCCCGTTCCCGGGCCTCGGCCCGGGCCTTGGCCTTGGCCACCGCCTTGGCGGCCTCCCGCCGGGCGGCCTCCAGGTCGGACTGGATGGCCTCCTGCATGTGCCGGGTCTCCTCCCGGGCCTGCTCGGCGGCCCGGGCGGCCTCCCTGGCGCGGAGCTCGCGCTCGTCCAGGGCCCGGGCGATGGGCCCGAAGACCACCTTCCACATGAAGGGCAGGGCCACCAGGAAGATCAGGATGGTCCAGAGCCAGCTGGACTGCCCGACGTCGAAGAGGGAGCTCAGTCCTCCCCCCTCGTCGGAGAGGGCCAGGAAGGCGGGATGGAGCAGGGTCATGGAGGACTCCCCGGGAGCAGCCGCCCCGCCGCCGGGAAGGCGGCGGAGCGACAGCGGCTCCCGCGCAGGCGCTACTGCTGCTTGAGGGCGATGAGCAGGGCCACGACGACACCAAAGAGGGCCACGCCCTCGATCAGTGCCGACAGGATCAGGGCGTTACCGCGGATGTCGCCGGCAGCCTCGGGTTGCCGGGCGATCGCCTCGTTGCCAGAGGCGGCGGCCTTCCCGATTCCGTAGCCAGCGCCGATCACGGCGAGGCCCGCACCGATGGCGGCCAGGGGGATGAGGGTGGAGTGGGAAGTGGTCGCCTCGGCGGCGCGCAGGGCGGCCTCGGTGACGGCGGGGAGCGTGGCGAGGAACATCGTTCAGAGTCTCCTTGTCGGGCGGGAACCGATCAGTGTTCCGGATGCAGGCACATCCCCACGAAGATGATGCTCAACTGGGCGAAGATGTAGGCCTGCAGGAGGGCTACGAAGCCCTCGATGATCATGATGAACACCGCCATGGCGATGCTCACCGGGGCCACGCCGAAACCGACCGCGGGGCCCATGTTGGTGCCGAAGTAGAAGATCAGCCCCATGAAGGACAGCAGCACCAGGTGGCCACCCGTCATGTTCGCGAACAGACGGATGGTCAAGGCGAAGGGCTTGACCAGCAGGCCGACCACCTCGACCACGAACATCAGGGGTACCAGCCAGGCGGGCAGCCCGTGGGGCACGAGGTTCTTCCAGAAGCCGAGCGGGCCCTGGACCAGCATCCCACCGCCGAGCATGCACACCAGGGTGATGGTGGCCATCCCGGCCGTCGTGTAGATGCTGGCGGTGGCGGTGGCGCCGAAGGGCACCAGGCCCAGGAGGTTCATGAACAGGATGAAGAAGAAGACGGACAGGAAGAGGGGCAGCAGGCGCCGGGCGTGCCCCTCCTCCAGGTAGGGCAGGACCATCTCGTCCCGGATCCAGCCCACCCAGCCGGCCAGGACCCGCTGCCGCGCACCCCCCCGCTCCTCCCGGACCGCCCGGGAGACCCCGGCGAAGCAGAGGAAGATCATCGCCACTGCCACGAGCTGGAAGATCTGGATGTTCCAGACCGGGATGCCGAGGAACTCCCCCTGCAGGTGGGGCACGACGTGCCCGAAGAGGCTCTCGAAGGGCCCCTCCCCCCCTCCTCCGGAGAGGGTGGCGGCACGGGCGGCTTCGACGGCGGTCATCGGGGGTGTGACGGGGGGTCAGCGACGCAGGTGGCGAACCCAGGCGAGGACCTCGCCCAGGATGTGGGCGGCCAGGAAAGCAAGGAGAAAGGCCGCCGGGGGGTAGAGGCGCAGTGCAGCGCCGGAGATCCCTCCCAGGAGAAGCAGGGCCAGCCGGACCAGGAAGGCGCCGGCCACGAGCCGGGGCACGCTCGTGGGCCCGGCGACGCCGTCCAGGAGCCGTTGCCGGCGCCGGGCAGCGACGCCCGAGACCAGCAGCGCCAGGACCCAGCCGGCCGCCAGCCCGAGCCGCCATTCCCCGGGCCAGAAGGGCAGCGAGGCCAGACCGGCGAGGAGGAGCAGGAGCCAGGCCATCAGCCCGCGTCCCCTCCGTTCTCGTCCCCCTCGTCCTCGTCCCGGTCCCGGCGGTGGCCACCCAGGCGCAGCTGCAGGCGGAAGATCCCCGCCGCCATACCGGCGAAGACGCCGAGGATGAGGAACAGGGGGAAGCGCTCCGTGAGACCCAGGGCGTCGTCGAGAAGACGGCCCAGGAAGCCCACCACGGCCACCGTGATGGCGAACTCCAGGCCGACTCCGGAGTAGCGCAGGTACTCCCGCTGCAGACGGCGGCGCCGATCCCGGGACTGGGGGTCTTCCGGGGCTGGCCGGTGCGAGGGTCCAGGGTCTGCCACGACTGCTCTCCCATGGGAGGGAAAGAGCGGAACCGGCGAAGCGGGCTTCGGGCGGCTCGCGCGGGAGGGCGCAAGATTCTAGGACCGCCCCGGGGAGGGTCAAGCAAAGGACCCGGGAAGTCTTCCCGGGCCCGGGTGCCGGGGCTACCCTGCCGCGCCACCGGCCCTGTCGGCCCCCCCCAGCCATGGAGACGACCCTCATCCTCTTCAAGCCAGACGCCCTCCAGCGCGGTCTGGTCGGCCGCATCCTCGCCCGTTTCGAGGACAAGGGCCTGCAGATCGTCGGCGCCCGCCTCCTGCGCATGGACGAGGCCCTCGCGGCCCGCCACTACGAGCCCCACGTGGGCAAGCCCTTCTATCCGGGCCTGGTGCGCTTCATGACCTCGGGGCCGATCCTGGCCATGGCCCTCCGGGGCCCCGGGGCCATCGGCCTGGTCCGGCGCCTCCTGGGGGCCACCTTCGGCAGCGAGGCCGAGCCGGGGACCATCCGGGGCGACTTTGGCTGCGCCCGGACCTTCAACCTGGTCCACGCCTCCGACGGCCCCGAGACGGCCCGCCGCGAGCTCGCCCTGTTCTTCCCCGACGGCCTCCAGGCCTGGACGCCTGCCCGGGCCCCCTGGCTCTGGGACGAGGCCGCCGAAGACGGAGATTGACGGCTGTCCCGGTGCCGGGGACGATGGTTGGCCATGCGGTTGGCCCTCATCCTCCTGGCAGGTCTCTCCCTGCCCCTGGGAGCCTGCTCCTCCTCCGGGCCCGACGAGGACGAGCTCGCCCGGGCCGAGGACTACTACGTCCGTGCTCTCCACTACTACGACGCCGGCGACCTGGCCCGGGCCCAGCAGCAGGCAGCCCGGGGCCTGGCCCTGGCCCCCGAGAACGGCCAGCTCAACCACGTCATGGGCCGGACCCTCCTGCGCTGGCACGACCTGCGCTCGGTGGTCCGGGCCCGGCCCTTCCTGGAAGCGGCCCACAGGGAGCTGGACAGCTACAAGACCGCCTACTCCCTGGGCGAGTACCACCTGCGCTACGCCGAGTTCCTGATCGGCGACTCCCAGGCCAGCGAGGAGGCTGCCCGGGCCCTGGAGGCGGATCCCACGGCCGGGGACCGGGAGGCCCGCCTGGTCGAGCTCCGGGAGCGGGCCCGGCACACCCGGGAGCGGGCCGCCGGGCACCTCCGCCAGGCCGAGGAGCTGCTGCGGCGCACGCTCTCCGAGGTCCGGGACGACGTCTACGCCCTCCGCCTGCTGGCCTCCTGCCTCACCCACCAGGGCCGGGAGGAGGAGGCCCTCGCCACCCTGGACCAGCTCATCCAGGTCCTGGTCCAGTCCCGGGAGTACAAGAACCGGCGCCTGGCCAGTCAGGACCTGCGCCTGGAGGAGGAGGACCTCCTGCGCCGGGATCTCCTCGAGGACATCGACCTGGAGGTGGAGGCCCGGGGCCTGGCGGCGACCCTGCACAAGAAGCACCGGGACTATGCCGCCGCCGAGGCCCAGCTCACCGCCATCCTGGCCCTCAAGCCCGACCTCGCCCCCGAGTACTACAACCGGGGCATGTGCCGCTACTGGACGGGCCGCCTGGCCGAGGCCGCCGCCGACATGGAGACCTTCCTGCGCAAGACGGAGCTGGGCCCGGACAGCCCCGAGGTGGACCAGGCGGTCGAGATCCTGAGCGAGCACGGAACCCGGAGTGGCGGGCTCCGCCAGGTCGCCCCGGCCACCGGCCGCCGCGGGGATTGAAGGCCGCCGGGCTCCGGGTCAGCGATCTTCCGGTGCCGCCTTCGCCAAGGGGGGCTCCAGGCGCACCACGAGCTCCGCCCGCTCCTGACCCCGGAGGACCACCAGCGGGACCTGGCCGCAGCAGGTGGCCAGGGCCCGGCGCAGGCAGCTCAGGCTCTGGAGAGGCTGCCCCCCGAAGCTCAGGAGGAGATCCCCGGGCTGCAGTCCGGCCCGGGCCGCAGGGCTTCCCGCCAGGACCTGGCGCACTCGGAGCAGGGCCGCCCGGTCCACCAGCCCCGCCTGCCGGCGCAGGTCCTCGTCCAGGATCAGCTCCACCACCGCCCCGAGCCGCGGCCGCTCCGGCAGGCGCCGGGCCAGCCAGCGGGGGAAGGCCGCCACCACCCGGTCCACCGGCACCGCGAAGGAGACGGAGCTGGCCGCCAGCATGCCCTCGTACTCGGCACCCGGCGCCCGGGCGGCCTGCCGTCGGGCCGCCTCCCGGAGGGAGGTCAGGAGCACCCCCACCACCTGGCCGCGGCGGTTGGCCAGCAGGCCACCGCCGTCCCCCGGGTTCACCGGGTTGGTCACCTGGAGGAGCCCCGTGGCCTCCCCGAGCCGCCGGTCCTTGCCAGCCACGAAGCCCAGGGAGAAGGAGCCGTCGAGGCCGTAGCCGTTGCCCACGGCCACCACCACCGAACCCACCAGGACGGTGTCGCAGAGGGCCACCGGCGGCGGCGGGATGCCCAGGCCCGGAGCAGAAAGGAGGGTCAGGCCGAGATCCTCGTCCCGGGCCAGGCTCTCGGCCCGGACCTCCAGGCCGTCCTGGCGCCGGACCAGGATGCCGGTGCTCCCCGGCCGGGCCAGGCCGGGTGCGACCACCAGGCCGCCCCGCCCCAGGACCAGGCCCGAGACCAGGACCTCCCGGACTCGCACCCCCTTCTTCCCCTCCACGGCCACCGGCATCCGCACCTGGACCACGTAGGGCCGCAGGCGCAGGTAGAGGTCCTGGAGCTCCTCCTCCAGGGCGCCCAGGACGCTCTCCGGCACGAGGCTCCGGGCCACCTGGGGCTCGAGCTGCTGGGTAGGCGTCGCCTTCGCCTGGGTCTCGGCAGGCGCGAGCAGGAGGAGGATCCCGGCCAGGAGCATGGCGGCCAGGGCCTAGAACTCGCCGACCCGGAGGCTCACGGGGACCACCTGGACGAAGGGCCGATCCGCCCGGTCCACCGGCCGCAGCAGGGCCGCCTGGACGTGGAGGAACTCCTCGAGCTGCTCCGAGGGGACTCGCACCAACCCGCTGGCCGGATCGTCGCCCTCGGCGGCAGCCAGGGTGCCGGCCGTGCCAGGTTCCGGAGCAGGCTCCGCCGCCCGCCAGAAGTCCAGGGCCAGGGCCACCAGGAGCACGGCGGCGACACCTCCGAGCCACGGGCCCGGACGGCGGTACCAGGGCCGCCGCAGCCGGGCGGCGGCATCGATGGCGTCCAGGCGGGGGGCGATCCGCTCCCAGACCCCGGAGGCCGTGACGCCAGCGGGCCGGGCGGCCCGGATCTCGGCCCGGATGCCGTCCCAGCGGGCCAGCTCCTCCCGGCAGGCCGGGCAGGCGGCCAGGTGGGCCTCCACGGCGACCGCCCGCCGGGCGGCAAGGTCCCGGCCGGAGTGCAGGGGCAGGAGGCGGCGGACGGTGCGGCAGTTCACAGGTCCTCGTCTCCCTCCTCTCGGCCAAGCTGGCGCTCCCACTGTTCCCGGAAGAGCTTCCGGGCGTGGTGCAGCCGCCAGCGGACGGTGCCCGGGGTGGTTCCCACCCGGGTGGCGATCTCCTGGCAGGAGAGACCCTGGAGGTCCCGGAGGTCCAGGACCGTACGGAACTTGGCGGGCAGGCGGGACAGGATCCGGTGGACGGCGACCTGGCGCTCCCGGGCCGAGGCCTCCCGATCCGGGCCGCTTCCCGGGGAATTCCAGTCCCCCAGGAGCTCCACCGCCGCCCCGGGAGTGCCCGGCGCCTGGCGCCGGATCCGATCCACCGCCTGGTTCCGGAGGATCCGGTAGAACCAGGAGGAGAAGCGCCGCCGCATGTCGAAGCGGTGGCGGTTGGCGTAGACCCGGAGGAAGGCCTCCTGGACCACCTCCCGGGCCGTCTCCGGGCTGCCCACCACCGCCCGAGCGGTGTGCAGGGCCCGCTCCTCGTAGCGCTCGACCAGGACCCGGAAGGCGTCCCGCTCTCCGGCACAGGTCAGGGCGAGGAGCTCCTCGTCGGACAGCTCCTCCCGGCCCTCCCGGCCGGCCTCCCCGCCGGCGGCCCGCTTGGGGGCGGGTGCGTGGTGCACGAGGCGCAGTGCGGGGGAAGCCATGGTCTCGCCTCCGCCTACGCCGGAGCCACCGGGACCGTTGGTCCCTTCCGGAGGTCGCGGGGGCGGCGGCCCCTGGGAGCCGGTGCTGCTCATCCCTGGCCCTGCCCCTCTCCAGCCCCGGCCTCCGGGGCCGGCAGGCGCAGCCGATCCCCCAGCCCGGGACCCGGGCCCCGAACCGAACCGGCCCCCGGCACCGCCGGCTCCGCGGCGATGAAGCGGTACTTCCGGTGACGCTCGGCCAGGAGCCGGTCCAGGGGCAGGGCGACGAGCTCGTCGAGCCACTCCTCGAGCTGCCGGGCCACTGCCGCCATGGTCCCCTCGGGGTCCCGGTGGGCGCCGCCCAGGGGCTCGGGGATGACCGCGTCGACGATGCCGAACTCCAGGAGGTCCGCGGCCGTGAGGTGCAGGGCCTCGGCGGCCTGCTCCTTGCCCTCGGCCGAGTGCCAGAGAATGGAGGCGCAGCCCTCCGGGGAGATGACGCTGTACCAGGAGTTCTCCAGCATCCCCACCCGGTCGCCGACGCCGATCCCCAGGGCCCCGCCCGAGCCTCCCTCGCCGATGACCACCACCACCACCGGGACCCGCAGGCCGACCATGGCCAGGATGTTCTCGGCGATGGCCCGAGCCTGGCCCCGCTCCTCGGCGCCGACCCCCGGGTAGGCGCCCGGGGTGTTCACCAGGCTGACCACGGGCAGCCCCATGCGCTCGGCGAGGCGCATCTTGCCCAGGGCCTTGCGATAGCCCTCCGGGTGGGCCGAGCCGAAGTTGCAGGCCATCCGGCTGCGGGTGTCCCGGCCCTTCCGGTGCCCGAGGAGGAGGACCCGGTGCCGGCCCAGGGTGGCCAGGCCGGTGACCACCGCCCGGTCGTCGCCGAAGCAGCCATCGCCGTGGAGCTCGACCCAGTCCGTGCACAGGTCCCGGATGTAGTCGGTGATCAGGGGACGGTCCGGGTGCCGGGCCACCTGGACCCGCTGCCACGGCGTCAGGCGGCCGTAGATCTCCCGGGTGAGCCGCTCCAGGCGCTGGCGATAGAAGTCCAGCTCCTCCCGGAGGTCGCTGCTCGTCCGGGTGGCCAGCTCCTCGAGCTCGGCGAGACGGCGGCGGACCTCCTCGATGGGCTGCTCGAAGGGCAGCACCGCGGGTCCCTCGGTGGTGGAGGCCTTGCGTTCCCTGGCCATGGTGCGCACGGCAGGCCGCGCCCACCATTGGAACACGACCACCGTGCACCTAGGATAGCCGCTCCCAGGGGCCGCCGGTCCCGACAAGGGATGGAAGCAGCAGACGCCTGGCGGGTGGAGCTCTGGCCCCGGGAGGGGCACCCGGACCCGGTCGCGGAGGCGGCCCGGCGGGCCCTGGCCGAGCGCGGCCTGGACCTCGACGGCGCCCTCCGGAGCGGCCGCGGCTTCCTCCTCGGCGGCATCCGGGACCGGGGGCAGGCCGCGGGCGTGGCCCGGCGTCTCCTGGCGGATCCGGTGGCCGAGGAGCCGGTGGTCCTCGCCCCGGGGGAGCTGCCCTCCTACGGAGCGACCACCGTGCTGGTGCGCCGCCATCCCGGGGTGGCCGACCCGGAGGCCGCCACGACCCGGCGGGCCCTGGCTCTCCTGGGCCTGGAGGCGGTGGCCCGGGCCGGGGTCGAGACCTACCGTCTCCTCCACGCCCCCGGCGCCCCCCGGGAAGCCCTCCTGGCCGTCGCCACCCGGGCCCTGGCCAACCCGGCCATCGAGGACGTCCTGGCCGGGGACACGAGCCTGGCCCTCCGGCCCCCCCCTCCGCCCCGCCGGCACGGCCGCCGGGAGGTGCCCCTCCGGGACCTGGACGAGGCGGCCCTGGCCGCCCTCTCCCGGGAGCGGGGCCTGGCGCTCTCGGCGGCGGAGATGGCGGCCATCCGGGACCACTTCCGCTCCCTGGACCGGGAGCCCACCGACGCCGAGCTGGAGACCTTCGCCCAGACCTGGTCCGAGCACTGCAAGCACAAGACCCTGACCGGCCCGGTCCGCCTGCGAATCCTGGACGAGCGGGGAAGGCTGCTCCGGGAACGGCGCTTCCAGAACCTCCTGGGCGAGACGGTCTTCGCCGCCACCCGGCGCCTGTCCCCGCCCTGGTGCTGGAGCGTCTTCCGGGACAACGCCGGCGTGGTGGAGCTGACCCCCGAGCTGGGCATCGCCGTCAAGGTGGAGACCCACAACCATCCCTCGGCCATCGAGCCCTACGGGGGCGCCGGCACGGGCATCGGCGGCGTCATCCGGGACATCCTCGGCACCGGCCGTGGCGCCCGGCCCTTTGCCAGCCTGGACGTCTTCTGCGTCGGCCCGGAGGGGCTGCCCCGGGAGGAGCTGCCGCCGGGTACCCTGCACCCGGACCGGGTCCTGGAGGGAGTGGTGGCGGGGGTCCGGGACTACGGCAACCGGATGGGCATCCCGACGGTGGCCGGCACGGTCCTGCGCCACCCGGGCTACGTGGCCAACCCCCTGGTCTTCTGCGGCTGCCTCGGCGAGATCCCCCGGGACCAGGTTGACAAGGAGGTCCGCCCCGGAGACGCCATCGTCGTCCTCGGCGGGCGGACCGGCCGGGACGGCATCCACGGCGCCACCTTCTCCTCCGAGGCCCTGCACGAGGAGAGTGAGAGCGTGGACGCCACCGCCGTCCAGATCGGCGACCCCATCACCGAGAAGAAGGTCCTGGACGTGCTCCTCCAGGCCCGGGACCGGGGCCTGTTCCGAGCCGTCACCGACTGCGGCGCCGGCGGCTTCTCCTCGGCGGTGGGCGAGATGGCGGAGGATTGCGGGGCCGAGGTGGAGCTGTCCCGGGCGCCCCTCAAGTACCCCGGCCTCGACTACGCCGAGATCTGGATCAGCGAGGCCCAGGAGCGCATGGTCCTGGCAGTGCCCCCGGAGCACGAGGAGGAGCTCCTGGGCCTGTGCGCCGCCGAGGAGGTGGAGGCCGTCCGTCTGGGCCGCTTCACCGACAGCGGCCACCTGGTGCTGCGCTGGCACGACGAGGTGGTAGGCGACATGGACCTGGCCTTCCTGCACGGCGGGGTGCCCCAGCCGGAGCTCCTCGCCGAGGTGGTGGCGGCAGAGCTCCCGGCCACCCCCTGGCCGGAGGCTCCCCCCCCCCTGGGGCCCTTCCTGCGCCGGGTCCTGGGCCACCCCGCGGTGGCCAGCAAGGAGGCCATCGTCCGCCAGTACGACCACGAGGTCCAGGGCGGCACCGTGGGCAAGCCCTGGCAGGGCCCGGACGGGCATGCCCCCGGGGACGGGGCGGTGCTCCGGCCGCGCCTGGACCGGCCGGAGGGTGTCGCCCTGGGCTGCGGCA
>CAYMFV010000037.1:0-13493 GCA_964389745.1 uncultured Planctomycetales bacterium
GTTCCGGGCTGTGTCGTGTACGCGGTGGACACGTCCGAGGTGGACGAGAGCGCGGCGCAGAGGCTCCTGGCCGGCAGCCAGGACCTGCTTGGCGTCCTGCGCAGTCTCGCACGCAGCTATCGCGCCGACGAGGAGGGTTTCGCCCGCATCCGCAAGCCGAAGGGGCCGCTCATCCTGGCGGGCGAGGCGCCGGGCCTGTTCCACTTCGCGATGTTCCCGACCGCACCGGGCATGGCGCGGCTCACCCTCCGCCTCGAAGCCGAGGTCGCCGTGCAGGTCCTGGTCCTCGACGAAGCCGGCAGGCCGCGCGCCGGCGTCCCCGTGGTGGTCCGCGCGGCGCAGGCCTTCTTCTCGATGCCGGTCACGCACGAGGTCACGGCATCGGATGGCCTGGCCACGCTGCGCAACTTCACCGCGATTGCCCAGTTCAGCGATTCCATGGACTACGACTACGAGGTCGCGGTGGCGGCGCCGCTGCCCGAGGCGGTGATGGCGCCCCTGGACCTGGAGGTCCTCTCCCCGGAACCCATCGTCCTGCGCCTGCCGGCCACCGGCAGCGCCGTGGTCGAGGTGCTGGACCTGGAGGGCCGCCCCGCCGCGGATGGAACCACGGTGACCCTGGCCGAGCCTGAAGGAGAGAACGAGAGCCAGCCGCGGATCGAAGGCATGCCCCAGGCCGGCCAGGCGAGCGCTGTGACCGTACGTGGCCGGGCCTCCTTTCCGGTGGTCGGCCTGGGCCTGCAGCTTCGCGCCTCCGCCCGGCTGGAGGGCTACCCGTCCGCCGTCACAGTGGAGGCGGCCGGCCCGGTCCGCCCCGGCGAGGAGGTCCGCCTGCGGCTGCAGCCGGAGCGCGGGCCGACCTGGCTCACCGCCCGCCTCCTCGATCCCCAGGGGCAGCCGCTGGCGGAGCAGCAGATCCAGATCCTCCTCGTCTCGACCGCCGCCGGCGACAGGGATGTCGACTACAGCACGGCTCGGACCGACCGGGACGGGCGCTTCCGCTACGGTATGGATCCGCCTTCGGTGGACCCGGGAGTCCGGCGCACCCTCAAGATCGCCAGCCTCGGGGAGGGTGGCAGGCCCTTCCAGATCACCGCGGCACCGCGGGCCGAGCTGGAGCTGGCCAGGGAGTACGCCCCCGGCGTCCACGACCTGGGCGACATCCGTCTCGTGCCGCCGCCGCTGCTGGCAACCGGCATCGTGCTGGCGCCCGACGGGCGGCCAGTGGCGGGAGCGAGGGTGGTGTTCCAGGTTCTCAAGCGTGGCACACCCGAGGAGGGCTGGTGGAGCAGTGACTGGGAGTCCTCGGCGGAGAGCGACGAGAGCGGCGCCTTCCGCCTCTACGGTGCGCCCGAGGATCCCGAGAACCGGCCGGTGCGCCTCGAAGCCAGGAAGGAGGGCTACCGGCCGGGCCATGCCGGCTTTGTGCCCGGTCAGGAAGGCCTCACCATCCGGCTGGACGGTGCCGGCCGGCTGCGCGGCTCGGTGCTCCTCGACCAAGGCCTCGAGCCGAGCGACCTGAAGGTGCTCTTCGTGGAGGAGCGGGAGGAAGGCGGCAGCCGCAGCCGGTACGCGAACTGGGACAAGAACGAGTTCTACTGGGACAGCCTCGAGCCGGGCACGGGTCGGGTGGACATCCGGGCGGATGGCAGTGACGAGCCCATCCACTCCGTGCCGGACATCCAGGTCATCGTCGGCCAGGAGAACCAGGACACCCGCCTGCAGGACATCGACCTGCGCGGGCGGCTGCGGCACATCCGCCTCGAGTTCGTGGACGAGCGCGGGCGGCGGGTGGACCAGGTGGTCCTGACCTCTCTCGACCCCGAACGGCGCTTCTGGGAGTACGAGTGGGACGGCGAGATGGACCTCCTGGTCGTCGAGGACCTGCCGCCCCTCCTGGTCTCGGCGGAGGGCTACATGAGCGAGCGCCTCCAGGACGTCCGGGAGGACCGCAAGGTGGTCCTGCGGCAGGGCGCGGCGCTGGAGTTCCTCCTCGACAACCCGCCGGCCCTGGAGGAGGGCTGGTTCCTGGGCCTGGGCCTGGCGCCGGCCGAGGGCGAGGTGCACTTCTCCCCGTCCAGCGTCTCCTTCGACGCCAGCGGCCGCTGCGTGTACCGGGCCCCGGGGGCCGGCGTCTGGGAGGTGCACGCCTACCTCGGCAGGCGCGACGGCGACTCGACCAGTACGTGGGGCTGGGGCCGGGGACTCTTCCAGCCCGAGACCGTCACGATCACCGACCCCCACAGCCCGGCCACCTTCCACCTGACGGTGGACGCAGCGCAGCTGGCGGAGTACATGGAGCAGGCGAAGGACTGACCTCTTTGGCGATGCCTGGCGGGCGGCGCCATGGAGCCGCCACCCCCCGGCCTCTTCCACTGCTATCCTCGGTCCCATGCGTATCCTCCTGGTCCTCGGCATCCTCGTGCTGCTCGGGATCGGTGGTCTGCTTCTCGTCTCCGGCCGGTGGCAGGAGCCGCAGGCCCCGGTCGAGCCCGGTCTGCCGCCGGGGACGACGGTTCCCACGCCGACCCCTGCTCCAGCGGCGGCCCCCGTGCCGCCCGAAAGCGCTGCCCCGGCCCAGGCCCCGGCGGCAACCGGTGCCCGGCAGGACCTGGACCCCGCTGCCGCGGCCGGAGTCCCCGCGGCGGATGCGGCGACCCTCCTCGTCCGGGTCGTCGCCGGCGCCGACGAGCATCCCGTGCCGGGCTGCGCCCTGTACGTGGTGGACTACGCAGAGGCCGGTGCGGAGCGGGTCCAGGGCGCCTTCTTGAGCCCCCAGGACCAGGTCGAGGCCGCTCGCCGTGCGGGACGGCGGTACAGCACCGACGACGCCGGCCAGGTCCGCGTTCCCCGGCCGCAAGGCAAGGTCACCCTCCTGGGGGAGGCCGGCGATCTCTTCCACCTCGAGACCTTCCGCGATGCGACGGCAGCCACGGAGCTGGTGCTCCATCTCGAGCCGGAGGTCCGAATCCGGGTCCTGGTCCTGGATGAAGCGGGCCGGCCCGTGCCGGAGGTGCCGGTCGCCGTGCTCATGAGGATCGGGCCCTACGGGCTCCCCCTGGCTCGCGCCGTCACCGACGAGGACGGCCGGGCGGAGCTGCGGCGATTCAAGCGCCAGAGGCTCGAGCCCGCGGCAAGGCACGAGGTTGCCGTCACCGCGCCCCTGTCCAGGGACGTGCGGCAGGATCTCGA
Organism: uncultured Planctomycetales bacterium; assembly: GCA_964389745.1. Classification (GTDB taxonomy): domain Bacteria; phylum Planctomycetota; class UBA1135; order UBA1135; family UBA1135; genus CAYMFV01. Next base: position 3,193 of record CAYMFV010000037.1, read on the forward strand.
CCCCGCCGCCCTCCCGGACGAACCGATCGTCTTCCGACTCCCCCCGACTGGCAGCGTGGTCGTGGAGGTCACGGACCTGGAGGACCGGCCCGCTGCCGACGGCACTGTTGTCGGCCTGGCCGAGAGCACGGACCCTGACGACCGCCTGGACCACGGCGGGCTGTTCCTGGCACGGCAGGCCAGGGCCACCACGAGCCAGGGCCGAGCGCGCTTCCCGGTGGTGGGCGTGGGACTCGAGCTCGAGGCAGTCGCCCGGCTGGAAGGTCTTCCTGTTGCGCTCCAGGCCCGGGCGCCGGGCCCCGGGCAGGCCGGGGAGTGCGCCCGCATCCACCTCCGGCCCGAGCGGGCGCCCACCTGGCTGACTGGCCGGATCCTGGACGCCGGGGGCCAGCCCGTGGCGACGACGGCCATCGTGTTCCTGCTCCGGGTCTCGTACCCGGGCGACATGGACGGCGACCTCGACACCATCACGACCGACACGGAGGGCCGGTTCCGCTACGGCCTGGAATTGCCCGTCCTTCCTGCCGGTGCGACCCGCACGCTGTCCGTGACCCTGGCGGACGAGGGCGCGGGGGGCGACCGGATCACCGGCGCCCCCCGGGTGGAGGTCGAGCTCGCCAGGGAGTATCCCCCCGGGGAGCAGGACCTCGGCGACCTGGTCCTGGTGCCCCCTCCTCTCCTGGCTGCAGGCACGGTGGTCGGGCCCGATGGCCAGCCGGGGGTCGGGGCGGATGTCGTTCTGGAGCGCCTGGTGGAGGCTGGCGACGGGCAGAGCACCTGGTGGGCCCCCGACTGGCGCTTTGCCGCGACCACCGACGCGAGCGGCGCCTTCACCCTCTACGGAGAGCCACGAGTGCCGGCGGGAAGCTCCCTGCAGGTCATGGCCCGGGCACGGGGTCACAAGGAGGCCGCCGCTTCATTCACGCCTGGCCAGACGGGAATCACCATCACGCTGGAGGCGGCCGGGCAGCTCCGCGGCTCGGTCCTGGTGGACGAGGGCATCCGCGCCGCCGCCCTCACCGCCCTCTTCACCATCCCCGGCGAGGATGGTCGCACGATCTCCCACCAGGCCGCCTGGAACGGCCGGGAGTTCTCCTGGACGGAGCTCGACGTCGGCACGGGCACCGTGGAGATCCGCGCCGACGACACCCGGGAGCCACTGTACGAGGTGGAGGGCGTCACGGTGGTCCCCGGCCGGGAGAACAGGGACCCGCGCCTCCAGGACATCGACCTCCGCGGACGCCTGCGCCAGGTCCACCTGGAGTTCGTGGACGAACGGGGGCGAAGGGTGGCCCCGGTGTTCCTCCAGTCCCTGGATCCCCGGCGCTTCTTCTGGAAGTACGCCCGGGACGGCGAGATCGATCTCCTCCTCACCGAGGATCCGCCGCCCCTGGTCGCCACGGCGGAGGGCTACATGCAGGAGCGGATCACCGGCCTGGCCGGGGACCGCCAGGTGGTCCTGCGCCAGGGCGCCAGGTTGGAGTTCGTCCTCGACAATCCCCCGACCCTCCCCGTGGGGTGGTCCCTGGCCCTGGGCCTGTCCGCAATCGGCGGGGAGAACTCCGTCTTCTCTCCGGCCCTCTCCTTCGACGCCTCCGGCCATTGCTCCTACCGGGCGCCCGGGACGGGCCGGTGGCAGCTCGAGCTGTCCATCGAGCGCCGGGAGACATCCTCCATCCGCACGTGGGGCCTGGGCGCGGGAATGCTCCGACCTGCCGAGGTCACCATCGGCGACCCCACGCTGCCGGCCACCTTCCACCTCCAGGTGGACGAGGCAGCCCTGGCCGAGGCCCTGGCCCGGACGGGGGCCACGGACTAGGATGGTTCCCGATTCCCGATATCCGCGAGGTCTGGCCGCGCATGGCCGCGCATCTCCGCGGCCTGGACCACGACCTTCGGACCCTCTTCGCGGCTCAGGGAGTGCGCACCGTGGCGGACCAGGCAGGCGTCGCCCGGCTGCTGATCTCCAGGAATCTCCTGCTGCTCCGGCTCGCTGGCAGTGCACCCGGTCTCTTTTGCGAGGAGCTGGTGGGCGGGGACGGAGGAGATCGTCCTGCGCCTGGACCCGGTGGTCCTGCAACGCCAGCTGGAGGTGATGCGGTAGCCGGCAGGCAACCCGGGGCGCCAGGGTGCAGGCCCAACCCCCTGGGACTCGCCGCCGCACTGTCCGGGACCCCGTCGACGTCGACGTCGCCGATGCTGAACACGTGCAGGTTCCGGGTCGCTGCGTCCTCGCTCTCCAGGAGGGTGCACCTGGCCTGGCCGCCGACCCGGGTGGTTGTCGAAGCAGTCCCTGACAGCATGCGAGGCGGATGATGACGGGCAGTGCGGAGCTGCCACGGCCGCGAAACAGAGTGCGTGTCCGACCGGGGCAGGGAGGAGCTGGCCGGGTACGAGGGCCAGGCCGGCGACGCCATCGCCCTGGAGATCGAGGAGCCCGTCGGTGCCATGAGCCCACGCGGGGGGGACGCTCCCAACAGGCTGCGCCGGTGGAGGGCGTGGTCCGGCCCGAGGTGGATGCCGAGGGTCACCCCCCCCCGCACGAGGGGGAGACCCTGGCCTCAAGAGGTTCCAGGCAGGGCAGGAGCCCGAAGACCTCGGCCAGGCCCTCTTCGCGGGTCCCCGGCCAGGTCGAGAGCCGCGTCGCACAGCGCCTGGCTCTGGACCGGGGGGGTCGATGCGCCGGAGCAGGACGCCGGTGGCGCCGCTGTGGATCCAGACGGACCAGGAACCGTTGCCGGCGCCCACCTCCAGGTCGTCGTGGCCGACCACGGTCTCCACGAAGTACTCGTAGCCGTACACGGACTCGTGCAGGAGAAGGTGCGCCCGCTACTCCCCTCCGCCGCTGGGCAGGATCCGGAACCGGGTCATGGCAGGACGCGGAGGAAGGAGGGCGGCGTGGAGAAGTCCGGCACCCCGTGCAGGGGGGCGGCGACGGCGGCGAAGGTCAGGCTCCGGCCCACCAGGGAAGGTGGAAGCTGGCCGGGAGCCAGGGTGATGGCCGCGGTGCCGTCGCCCCGGGCGTCCACCACCCCCGAGGAGCCGAGGACCCAGGGGGGGGGCGCGCCGGCCAGGCTCTGCTGGAAGAGGGCGTCGGCGGTGAGGGGCACTTCCAAGCCGGCCAGGAAGGTCGGCCCGGTGCCGCTGGCGGAGGCCAGGAGCTGGTAGCGGTGGAAGGCCCGGCTCGGGCCCAGGTGGAGCTGGAGGACATGCAGGCCACCCGCGGACCGGGAGATGGCGGCGCGGATCGGCGCCAGGAAGGGCAGGAGGCCGACCACCACCGCCCCGCCCGGCGGGCCGGGCCAGGTCCGTGGAGCGCCCGCCGCCAGGTCCGGGAGGGAGTCCCCGTTGACGTCGCCGACCACCGCCAGGGCGTCGCCGAAGTAGCCCGACAGGCTGCGCAGCTCGAGCCGGACCCGGTCCAGGTCCCGGCCGGACCAGACCCGGACGACGCCCGTCCAGTTGTCCTCGGTGGGCGCCCCCACCGCCACGTCAGGAACGCCATCACCGTCGAAGTCGGCGCCTCCGGCCAGGGTGGCCCCGAAGGAGCTCTCGGCCCGGAGACCGTCGAAGCGGTGGAACAGGCGCCCGTCGGCGCCGGAGAAGAGGAAGGCGGCGCCGGGGCTCTCGTCCCCTCCCCCGGCCCAGGGCGCACCCACCAGGAAGTCCGGAACACCGTCGCCGTCGTGGTCACCGGCCGGGGCGACAGCCTCGCCGAAGCCCCAGGACCACGGCCGGCGGACCTTCAACAGGACCTGGCCCGTTCGCCCCGAGATCAGGAAGGCCCGGCCGGGGAGGTCCGTGTAGAAGGTGTTCCAGCCGACGCTCCCCACCAGGAGGTCGGGGACACCGTCGCCATCGGTGTCCCCGGCGCCGGCGACGGAGACCCCGAGCCGGCCCAGGGGCACGTCGCCGTCCCACCGCCGCAGGATGGCACCGCTGGCGCCGGAGAAGAGGAAGACCGCGCCGGCGTCGTCCATGCCTCCCGGGTAGTCGGTCTGGGGGGCCCCCACCAGGATGTCCGGCACACCGTCCCCGTCCACGTCCCCGGGGCCGGCCACCGTGGCGCCGAAGACGGCATTGGAGTCGGGACCGTCCAAGCGGAGGAGGAGCCGCCCGTCGGCGCCGGAATGGAGGAAGACCGAGCCCTGGCCCCCCCCCTGGGTCCGAGCCCAGTCCGCCCCCACCAGGATGTCGGGCACGCCGTCGCCGTCCACGTCCCCGGGGCCGGCCAGGGCGCAGCCGTAGCGCCCGGCGTCGGCGTCCGGTGGGTCCAGGCGGAAGCGGACCGCCCCGGTGGCGCCGGAGTAGACCCAGACCGAGCCGGCGAGGCTGCCGAGGACGTCGCTGTGCGAGGAGCTCACCGCCAGGTCCGCATGGCCGTCCCCATCGGTGTCCCCCAGGCCCGTGACCGCCGTACCGAAGTAGTCGTCGCCGGAGATGGCCTCGTGGAGCTGGAGATGGGTCCGCCACTCCCTTCCCCATTCCTGGGCGGGGAGGGCTGCCGTGGCGAGGAAGAGACCGCACAGGACCTGTGCGGGCGTTACCAGGGAGCAACAGGGAGGGCGGGGCATGGGCAGAATCCGGGCCGGAACTCCTTTTGCTGCAAACCACGTGCCAGGCCGGAGGTGATGGCTTCCAGCTTCCGGGTATCGGGACAGGATTAGAGTAGGCGGCGGCATGCGACGCCTGCTCGCGCTGCTTCTCGTCCTCCTGGCCCTGGGCCTGCTCCTGCTCCTGCGCCCCTCCGGCCCGGGCCCGGACCAGCCCGCCAGGGCCCCCGGTGCGGGGACCCGGGCGCTCCCGGCACCGACTGCCGTCGAGGTCACCGGGCCCGATCGCCCCGACGCCAAGGAAGAAGGCCGCCGACAAGCCACGGTGGAGCCGCCGGAGGAGGACGGCAGCCGCCGTCCCTTCACCGTACGGGTCCTCCTTCCCGGCGACGGCGGACCGGCGGCCGGCGCCAGGGTCTGGTGGATCGCCGTCCTCGACCCCACCGAGGACTGGTCCCGCATCCGCGCCCACTCCTCCGGCCTGGACCGGGACTTCCGCACCCTCTTCGCGGATCTTGGCCGGGAAGTCCAGGCCGATGCCCGGGGCGAGGCCCGGTTGGAGCTGCCCGCGGGCACCCTCGTCCTCGTCCTGGGCGCCAGCGCGCCGGGTCTCTTCTGGCAGGTGACCGTGAGCGACCTCGAAGACAGGAAGGAAGTCGTCCTCCGCCTCCGCCCGGAGTCCTTCCTGCCCGTCCGGGTCCTGGACGCCGCTGGGCGGCCGGTGCCGGACGAGCACGTGGCGGCCGTGCCCGCGGACTGCCTGCTGGACAGCGAGAGCGCGGCGATGGCCAGGAACTTCCCCCTGGCCAGCACCGACGACCAGGGCCTGGCCGTCTTCCGGGACCTCCGCCAGCGGCTCGCGGACCAGCCTGGCGGCGTCGTGGTGGTCGGCACGCCGGCGCCCTTTCCCGAGACCGTGGCGGCCCGCCTGGACATGGAGGCCCTCCCCCGGGACGAGCTGGTCCTGCGCCTGCCGCCGGCCGGGGCGGTGGTGGTGGAGGCCCTGGACGCTGCCGGGCGGCCAGCCCCCGACGGCACCCGGGTGCGCCTCCGCCGGGCGGGCACGGCCGGCGACCCCGCCGCCCGGCTCTGGTCCGTCCTGGGCGAGCGCCGGACCCGGGGCGGCCGGGCGCGCTTTCCCGCCGCCGGTCTCGGCCTCGACCTGGAGGTGGTGGCCATCTTCCCGGACCATCCCCGGGAGGTCCCGGGCCACGGGCCCGGTCCCGGGCGACCTGGCGAGGAGGTGCTGCTTTCGATCCGACCCGCCACGGAGGCCTTCTGGCTCACCGGGCGCGCCCTCACCGCCGGCGGCGCGCCCCTCGCCGGGGAGAGGCTGTCCCTCGACTGGACGCCGTTCCGGGAAGGGCTGCCCTGGAGCGTGCCGGCCGACGCGGGCGGCCGCTTCCGGATCCCCCTGCCGGATGTCCCGGCGCCGGGCCTCCGGCTGCGCCTGCGCCGGCGCACGCCGGACAACCCGCTCGTCTCCCCCCCCCTGACGGTGCCGGCGAGCCTGCACCCCGGCGACAACGAGCTGGGCGACGTCGTCCTCGACCCCCTGCCCCTGGTGCAGGGCCGAGTGGTGGATCCCGACCACGCGCCCGTCGGCGGTGCCACGGTCCTCCTCGAGGAGCCTGTCCCGGGTCCGTCGGCCTCCCTCCTCGACGACGAGGCCTGGCGCCCCCTCGCCGACCCGGCCCCGGTCACCAGCGGCCTGGACGGCCGCTTCGCCCTCTCCCGGAGTGCGACACCCGTCCTCACCGGGGAGGGGGCATGGCGCCTCACCGCCCGGGCGCCGGGGCACATCCCGGCCCACGTGGCCATGCGCCAGCCGCGCCAGGGCCTCCGCCTTCACCTGCCCCGCAACCGGGTGGTCGGCCGGGTGCTCCTGGACCTCGTCCTCGAGGGCTCTTCGGACCTGCAGGCCCGCTTCCTGCCCCCCGCGGCCAAGAACCAGGAGGAAGGGCGCCGCCTGCAGCCCCCCTATCGCCAGGCCGCGAACTGGGACGGCGACACCTTCTGGTGGGAGGACCTGCCCTGGCCCAGGGGCCGGGTCGAGGTCCGGGCCGGTCGCACCGGCGAGCTCATCACGGTCGTGGACGACGTGGTGGTCCGGGACGGGGAGGAGACCCGGGACCCCCGCCTGGACCCCCTGGACCTCCGGGGCCGCCTGCGGCGCCTGACCATCCGCTTCGTGGACGAGCAGGGCGACCCGGTGTGGAACGTGACGGTCCGGCCCGTGGACACGAAGCACCTCGCGGTCCTCGGCTCCTCCCCCCGGGGCGTCTGGCGCCCGCTCCTGGCCGGCGACGCCCTTCCCGACTTCGTGGCCACGACCCCGGGCCGGCTCGCCGTGCGCCTGCACGGTGTGGACGGCGACCGGGACGTGGTCCTCGAGATGGCGCCACTCCTCGAGTTCCGCCTGGAGCCCGTGCCCGAGCTGCCGCCGGACTTCCATGTGGAGATCCGCCTCCAGCCGCCGGACCTTCCCCGCTCCTCCGCCGGCGGCCGCTTCGACCGCCAGGGGCGCCTCGCCCTCCGGGCTCCGGACCGGGGACGGCTCCGCGTGGAGCCCTGGCTCCACCAGGACCTGGGCGAGCAGGGCAGCCGCTCCCTCGGAGCCCGGGGCCTCCTGGAGCCGGTGGAGATCGTCGTTCCCCCCTCCGGCGACCACGCCTCCTTCTCCCTGCGGCTGGACCTGGCGGTGCTGGACCGGGTCCTGCAGCGGATGCAGGAGGAGTCCCGGGGCTGACCCTCCGGAACTCCCCACCTCCCTCCTGTACCTTCGGAGCCGCCATGGTCCCGCTCCTGCTCCTGGCCTTCCTCCAGTCGCCGGTGCAGCCGCAGGAAGCGCCCGACGACCTGCTCCGGGCGCCCCTGCGCATCTCCCGGGACAACTTCTTCCACAGCGGCCTGGGGCTGCGCCCCCTGGACAGCGCCTGGATCCTGCCCCCGGGCCGCCTGTATGGGCGGCTCCGCACCACCCACGCCGCTTCCATCGAAGCCCGGGACGTCGGCGGGGTCCGCAACCGCTTCGCGGGCCTGTACCACGAGTGGCTGGGACTGGACCTGGACTGGGGGGCCACGGAGGACCTCCAGCTCGGCCTCCACCTGCGCGTCACCGGCTGGGACGAGACCCTGGACCGCTTCACCCTCTTCGACGGGGGGGGGACGCCCATCGTCCGGGACGAGGCGGGCGTGATCGCAGGCACCGGGCCCGCGAGCCAGCGCCACTTCAACCTGAGCGACGTGGTCCTGGACGGGAAGCTCCGCCTCCTGGAGCGGGACGGCCTGACGGTGGCACTGGCACCGCTGGTGAAGATCCCCGTCGGCCGCGACCAGGACCTGACCCACGCCGGCACGACCGACCTCGGCACCAGCATCCTCGCCTCCCTCGACCTGGGCCGGCTGGCCGTGCATGCCAACGCCGGCCTCCTGGTGCCCATCGGCGACCAGCGCATCTTCGTCCACGACGCCCACGTCCGCCTCGACCCGGTGGTCCAGGGTGGTGCCGGTCTCGCCTGGCAGGCGGGGGAGGATCTCGCCGCGATCCTGCAGGTCGAGGCGAACACGAGCGCCTTCGGGGACGTGCCCTTCCTAGACGCCAGTCCGGTCACGCTGGTGGCCGGACTCCGGCAACGGACCGGCTCCTGGCTCTTCGAGGAGGCGGCCGGCGTCGGCCTGGCCCCCCGGGCCTCCTGGGACTGGATGGTGCACCTGGCCGTGGGGCGTGTCTTCTAGGAGGGACGCCTGGACCGGAAGAAGTCGCCAACGGGGGGCTCGACGGGTCGAATGTATACCCTGGGGGGGTATCATGCCCCCCGGAACGACCATGGAGACCTCCCCCGCCTACCTGACCCCGGCCCAGCACCGGGCCCTCCGCAACCGCGTCGCCCGGATCGAGGGCCAGGTCCGGGCGCTGCGGGAGCAGCTCGAGGCCGGCGCCTGCGCCGACGACCTCATCCTCCTGGCCAGCGCCGCCCGGGGCGGGCTCCGGGAGGTGGTCGCCCGCCTCCTCGAGGGGCACCTGGTGGACTGCGCCCGCACCTGCATGGAGGGGGACCGGGACGAGGTCCTCCGCCGGGTGGCCCGGGCCGTCTCCACCGCCATGAAGCAGGCCTGAGGGCCTGCGGGAACCCATCACGATGACCGAATCCTGCTGCGACACACCCGCCGGCGACGCCCGGCTCCCCTGCCCCGCCTGCGGCCAGTCCGGCCGCAAGGTCGGCCCCGAGACCGTGGCGGCCCTGGTCCGGCCCGAGCACCGCGACCGGGTCCAGGCGGCCGCGACCTGGCACTTCTGCGCCACCCCGGGCTGCCCGGTGGCCTGGTACGGCCCCGGCGGGGCGCGGGTCGAGGCCGAGGAGGCCCGGATCCGCATCGCCGGCAAGCCCCCGGGCCCGCCGACGCCGCTTTGCTACTGCTTCGGCCACAGCGAGGAGGAGATCGCCGCCGAGGTGGCCCGGACGGGCACGAGCACCGTGCCGGTGACCATCACCGCGAAGGTCCAGGCCGGCGAGTGCTCCTGCGAGACCTCGAACCCGTCCGGCCGTTGCTGCCTGGGCGAGGTCCGGGCGGCGGTGCGTCGGCACCAGCACGCCCGGGCGGCAGCTCCGGAGGTTCCTGGGAAGGGGGAACGCAAGGCCCTCCTCGTCCAGGGCGGTGCCGTCCTGGGCGCGGTCGTCGCCTCGGCCTGCTGCTGGCTGCCCCTCGCCCTGGTCGCCTTCGGGGTCTCCGCCGGCGGCGTGGCCGCGACCTTCGAGCGGTTCCGCCCCTTCTTCGCCGGGCTGACCGTAGTCCTCCTCGCCCTGGCCTGGTGGCTGGCCTGGCGTCCGCGGCGGGCGCAGGCCTGCGCCACCGGTGCCTGTCCGCCCCGGGCCGGCCGCCTGCAGCGCTGGAACCGGGTGCTCCTGGTGCCGGTGACCCTGGCCGCCGCCGCCTTCCTGCTCTTCCCGTCGTGGGGTCCGGCCCTGTGGGAGGCACCGCCCCCTGCCGCCACGGCCGGGCCCGCCGCCACGACGCTCCACTTCCAGGTGGGCGGCATGACCTGCGCCGCCTGCGCGGCCAGCGTCCGTCACGCCGTTGGCCAGGTGCCGGGCGTCCTGGGCACCGACCTGGACGAGGAGACGGGCCGGCTCGACGTCGCCACCACCGGCGCGAGCGGCGTGACCACGGCCATCCGCCGGGCCGTCGAGGCCGCCGGCTATACCCTGGAGGACGCTCCTCCCCGGGACTCGTGAGCATGCTGACCTCCTTCCTCCTCTTCGCCGCCGGCCTCCAGGAACCCGGCCCCCTGGCGACGCTCCGGGCGGAGTTCGAGGCCGCCCGGGGCCGGCCGCGCTTCGTGGCCGTGCTCTCGCCGACCTGAAGCCCCTGCCTCGCGGGGGCCCGTGCGGTCCGCGACGTCCTGCTCCGACCCTGGCCCGGCCCCGAGGCCGCCTTCTTCGTCGTCTGGCTGCCGATGCTGCCGGCCGACGACGAGGCGGCCTTCTGGCGGTCCCGGGAGCTCTTCGCCGCCGATCCCCGGGTGCACCAGCTCTGGGATCCCGGGCGCGAGGTGGCCGGGGCCCTCGGCCCCCCCCTCCTCGGCCCCGACGGCGGCCCGGCCTGGGATGTCTACCTCCTCTTCGGTCCCGAGGCCCGCTGGACCGGGGCCGCCCCCCCCCGGCCCTCGGCCTGGTTCCCCCAGCTCGGCCGCCGCCAGGTCCCCGGCCCATCCCGGGGCCGGGACGCCCCGGCGCCGAGCCCCGG